>JBGTHI010000911.1:0-6277 GCA_041746295.1 Myxococcaceae bacterium | reverse complement strand
GGGTCTTCCGACCCGCGGGCTTTCCTGTCTCCACCGTCTCCCCACTTTCCTCCGCCAGGTGCCTCAATCCGGTCAACCCCTCCCACTTCCCTCCGGTAGATCTTGGTCAAAACTCAGCGACAGATCCTGGGAGCTAACACCGCCTCCACCGCGTAGTAAATACTTCGGGCCCCTACCCCCAGCTCGTCGGTGAGGCCCAGCCGAAAGCAGCTCTCCCCGTCGTCCGCAGACAATGCAACGCAGACCCGCCCATCCAGCCACAGCGACAGCGCCTCCAGAAGTCTCGTCACCGCCTGCTCGTGCCGCACCGCCGACAACGGGGACAGCTCCGCCCGAAGCACTTCCTCCATCCCCACCATCACCCGCACCCGGGTCCTCGTTAACGACGCCTGCAGCCTCACGTACCCCGTCATTGCTCGCGCTCTCGCCCAGCTTCTCGGTCGCTCCCTCCATGAGAGTCCCCGGACCGCTCGACCCCGCGCAATCAGCCTCATCCGCAAGTTTCTCGGCAGACGGATCCATCACGCGACCCCGCAATCGCGCCCGGTACGCGCGGTTCCGGTCTCGGTGATCCAGCCTTCCTTCCTCGCTCTGCTGGTGGCGGGCTCTCGCCGCCTTCGTTATCTGCTCTCGCCCCTCAAGCTGGCACTCCGGACCGCAGTAGACTTGCGCTCTGTCGCAGGACGGGCACAGGTAGAAGAGCCTTCGGCACTGGCCACACCGCCCCTCTCTATAAACGTAGGCTTCGTCCTCCACCCGTCTGATTGGACGAGAACTCGACAGCGGGCTCTCTGCGCCGCATCGTCTCTCCCGAGATCATGCGGCTCCACCCGCTGGACGGGCTGGGTACAAGCCAGCCCGCCCGTCTCATCGCCCCTCTACCCAAACCCTGCTCTACCTTGGGCCTCCTCGATACTTCCCTCCCCGCACAGGCCGCCTCCGCGAGCTGAAGCTCGCTCCGGCGGGGCCCTCTTCGACCTGCTCTAACTGGATCTCGGTGACGTTGATCGAGCCGCACCCTTTATCCATCTGGCGGTGGTGATTCTGCAGGACACCACGCTCCGATCGCAGCTCGACCTCACACGTCAACCGGATACGGATCCTGACTGCCGTTTACAGACGTCCGCATCACCCAGAGGGTCTATGCCCCAATTTGCGGGAAGTACCTGGCGAAGGAGCAGATCAAGCTCGGGCAATACCTGACGCCGTTGCTGAAGGTCGGAACGCCTGACGTACCGGCGCTCACGATGCTGCCGATCAAAAAGGAAGCGGGCGGGCTGGGCTTACCCGCCCAGAACCCGCCCACTCGCCCAAATCACCCGCCCAAGAGCCTTACTGCTGCCTAAACTCTTGAGTTTCTTGTGGAGCTAAGCGGGATCGAACCGCTGACCTCCTGAATGCCATTCAAGCAGGTTATACGGCGCGCGAACACCTCCGGAGGATCGCGGGCATGTCGTGAGCAACCCGGAGCGGGGAAAACCGACAACCCCTTGTTTAGTCGGGAGCTGTCTTTGTGACTCAGCCGTGGAGCCAGTCCCTAAGGCGTCGACCCGTGGGAATGCAGGAAGCAACCCGTAGCGCCTTGGGTCAACGGCTTGCGGGTTTGGTCGTGCGTACAGACAAAGGACGGCTGGACAGGACGACTGCACAACCCGGAGGGCCTCTACATTCGCGGCCCGATGAATATGCCAACCCGGACCGCCATGCTTCGATAGCTGCCGCCGGCATTGTGGAGGCCCTGGCCTCCCCCACATCCCGGTTCTCTCATCCGGTCCATCAAACTTTCTGGGACAACCTGAACCTGATCAGCTACCCGGAGTTGGGGGCTTCCCAATCCACCTTGAATGGCGGAAGGCGGGCATGGTTCTACTCGCCCGAAAGTTGGATTGCGGTGGATGCAGGGGACGCAAACCTCCCGCCAACCGTTACCTTCTTCGGATCGCCACTGCCACTCGGCGAGCTTGACAGGGTTGCAGCGGCGGCAGGTATCTCCGAGCTGCGGACGGACTCCAGGATCGACAGCAAGCGCAAGCTCGAGCTGATCGCCCATGGGTATACTCTCCAACGGCTCGACGACGGGAGATCCTGGTGCGTGAGAGACCTCGGACTTCGCCTAGAGGATGAAGGTGCGGACTACCTAGAGCGGTGGATTGAGGGCTATCGCCAGCAGCTTGATCAGCAGGTCTGGGCGGACAGGTGCCTCCGGCAGCTCGATCCGTTGATGGAACAAGCAAAGGCCGCGCTACCGGGTGTCGCGATCATCGTCGATGACGGGAAACTCGATGTTCTTCTGACCTGGCGGAGAGACGGCGGGGGGATGGACCGCGGCGAAGCGGTCGTCGAGGCCGATTCCAACTTCGTTGGGTCGACAACCAGGTTCGAGAGGCTAGAACAGCTCGATCGCTTGCTCTCGATCTATCCAGAGCCGTATCGGCCCAGGTTGCACCTTCATGAGGACAGGATCGAATTGAGGGGCCCACTGCTGAGCGGAGAGCTCCGGCACGATCAATCGAGCTTGTCGCTGACGGGGTATGTCCTCCACGAGCTCGTAAACAGTCTCGAGGCTTCAGCGAAGGCGCTCGGCCTGTCCGAGCTTCGGCTCACTCCCGAGCTTCCAGCGGATCAGCTCCACGTGGGAGGCGCGCAGTTCATCGACTCGAGTTCGGCCTATCACTCGGAGCTGGCGGAAGCGCACCTGAGTACCCTCCGGCTGTGGCTTCGATCCCGCGGCTACGACCCCGCGGAGGACGGGGCTCTATCTCGCAAAACGCTTGGCAGGTCCCTAATTGTCCCGCTCTTCTATCTCCGGTTGAAACTGTTGGTTGCTCTCCGAAAGGCGGCCGAGCACCGTTTTATCGACCCAGAAAACCTCGCATTCAACGGACGGGACCTTCGTGTCGTGGTCGCACCCCGCGAGACGGGCTACACGCTCCACGTGTACTCCGGGCAGTCGAACTATATGGGGGGGACCGTGCCGAGGGCTCCCCTCATTGGTTACTTCCCCTTCGCCAGGGACTCTGATGGAGGCCCAGAGGGGATCGTGAAGATTCTCCCCTCCGCCAGCGCCAGACAGCTGCTACCGCATATGAGACTAGACCGGAGCTCCGACGGCGCTCTGCTGCAATTATTGAGACCATCCTTCCCAACGGTCATTGGAGATGCCAACCAGGCCGTCAATCAGGTCCACCCCGGCAGTATAGACTGGGACACCTTTCAACTGCCTCCTCCTTCGGATCTCACTGACGAGAAGAGGCGGCTTCGCGCGGTGAACGATTGGCTCCGTCGGGAGGCACCGACAGGCCGACAGGAGCGATAATCACTTAACACCTCAAAATGCAGGAGCCGTGCTCCGATGACTCCCGCTGGCTAGATTTTTGGTGTACCACTTGCTACGGCGCACGCCTGCGGGAGGAATGATGGCAGCGAATAGCATGGGAGTTGGTTTAAGGATTGACCCCCGCCTTGAGAGGCAGGAAACAGCCCCACGTGGCCGATTAGCCCGCCGGAGGGGGGCAACCAATGCCGGCGCAGGCTCGGTTGATTCCCTCGCGGCCGGGCAGGTCAAGATTGCCAGAGGTGTGGAGTGCACGGCGGCGGTCCGGAGGCTTCTGATGAACGGAGCCAACGCCAGCTTGAGGCAAGCGCAAGCCTTTGCGGATCGGATGAGGGATGGGGGCATGCGCGAGGAGTTGAATGGCACTGTCCAATTGAATGACACTCTCAGATCGATGGGCCCCGAGGCCGATTTCCTGAATGTCTTTCTAGTCCCCGAGAGGCTCCTCCTTGATAGCGAAACCGATCATCTCGAGGATCGGCTGAGCCTTGCCGCTTATGGAAAAGCCATCCACGAAACAGCCGATGTGATCGAAGCGGCGAGGATCGCAATCGGGATGCTCTTCGCTCGGAACCTTCATTACGACGAGGGAGCTCAACCGCACGTGAACCAGGCCTTCGAAGGGCTACGAGCGGCCCATCAGGCGTTTGCTATGGACCATTTCGCGGTCGCGGTCGCCTCGACCGAGCACGCGATAAGCGCCGTTGATGAGGCCCTGAAACACTCCTGGGTGGACAACGCCGAGACCGAGGATCAGAACAGAGTAAACAAGGCGGTGATCGATAGATTCCTAGGTTCCTTCACCCACGCGGCTGTATAGCCTCGACTCTTCAGTTATTCCGGGGGAATCAACCCTTCGGCTTCCGCCGCTTCCACAAAGGCGGCGCGGTCTCCACCGCTCGGTCTGCCCCAGAGCGGAGCAGCACCATCGGCGGCGTGCACCACGCCTGCGTTTCCGACCCAGTCGCCGAGCCCAACCTCCTGAACGCTCACTGCCGCAGACGGGGCAACTCCCGAACCGTTTCGATGATCCGGTAGGTCCCGAACTTGGGAAGGCGCATGAAGCCCGCCCAAGCCGCACCCGCTAGTGTCCCGTCGGCGAGCCACTCCGTTATCCATTCCGCGGCGAATCGGACATCGCGCTGCTTGAGGCCGGCTCCCGCCTCGCGAGCCCAGCGCCGGTTGTTTGCTTCGTGTACGCCCACCGGCGGCGCCAAAACCAAGGCCAATCCAAGCGCGCCGTAGAACGTCAGCTCTGAGGGTTTTGTCCACAGGATGTCGGTCTCGGCCAGCAGCGCGTTGAACCGAGTGAAGTAGGTATCCATTCGCGATTCGAAGAGAACCTCCACGCGGCGGTCGGCCAGGGCCGATTCCAGCCGTAGCGTAGCTACTTGGGCCTGCATCCGTTCCGCGACCTCGGAACGGACGCCCGCGACCAACGTGAGTCGAATCCGGCCGTCCTCGATCAGTGGGCGCAGGCTTCTCATCAACTGTTCGCCCAGAGCTACCTGCGCGCCTGCACCCCCGACCGCGAAGGTAACGCGAGGGGGTGCCCCGAGCAGTGAGCTAGGGAGAACGCCCAGAAAGTGGGTCAGCTCATCTCGGTAGATATCCCGGAAAACGCCTTTAGGGTCGAGCCGCACCAGGCGCTCGGCGACATGCTTCCGCAGCACAACAAGCTCCGGTCCGCCCAACAGCTCGTGCGGCAGGGGGAATCCGGTAGAGGTGATTCTCTCCGGCGGAACACCGTAGCTCTGCAAGCGGCGCATCGCCCGCTGGCTGGGCACTAGATACTGAATTCGCGTGCTCTGGGGGTTCGGCGGCGCCCAGATGCGGTGGATGTCGCTGTCCGTCACCACGCAATAGATATCGTCGCATCCGTGGTGATCCGCCGCCAACGCGGGCGCGAAATATGTGGTGAGCAAGGTTGCCTGACGGCTCTTCAGCTGCTCCACCATGCCCTGTCCCAGCCCGTTCCGAATCGCTCGCGAGAGGTAGTGGACCGCGGCGCCCGGCTTGGATAGGTCGCGGTACGGGTGCAGATGCGGAATCGCTGTGAGACCGTCGAGAATCGACTGAAGCGGATGGCGCAGGAGGCCTGCCTGCGAAGCCAATCGCGTCACCAGCTCATACGATTTTCGCGCTCGACCCCATTGATTCTGCTCCAACTCGTCCGCCAAAGGTGGTCGATCGGCATGAAGAACCGGTACTCCTAACCGCTCCGCCAAAGGCGCTGCCGCACGAAGATGGCCGTAGCCCATCTCGATTCCCACCACCAAAATGTCCGACATGCGCCTACGTTAGAACAGCTCGGCATCCTCCGAATAGTGTTTTCATAGAAGTTACATGTCCGCCCTGTGTCCGAGACATGAGGGATCAATCGTCTCACCTTTAGATGCTCCAGCGCATTCTAGCGTTCGACGAAGCGGTCCTGGTCAGCGCCCAGCGTTGGCGGCCATGCCTCGTGACTCGGGTGATGCGAGCACTGACCGTTCTGGGCGACGCATCGACCTGGGCTCTTGTGTCGAGCGTTCTGGTGCTTCAGGGCGGCACCGCCCGTCATACTGGGTTGCTGATGGGGGCCTCTGCTCTGGTCGCGGCCCTCCTGGCGCAGACACTGAAGCGGATCTGTCGTCGCAAGAGGCCCAGCACGGGCATCCGCGGCTTTCTGGCGCTGGCCGAGAATCCCGATGTCTTCTCCTTTCCGTCGGGTCACACCGCGGCGGCAACCGCCGTGGCGATCGCGCTCTCTAGCGGTGGACCTCATGGCCCCCCCTATGTCGCGCTCGCAATTGGCGTGGGTATTTCGCGCGTCTATCTGGGTGCTCACTATCCCCTGGATGTCACGGCGGGCGCCCTTCTCGGTTGTCTGGCGGGTGTTCTCACGCGGCTGTTTCTCTGGTAAGCGTTCACCGGATCAGATTGAGATCTAGGTTCGGCGGT
>JBGTHI010000910.1:0-3066 GCA_041746295.1 Myxococcaceae bacterium | reverse complement strand
AGAGCCCCTCCGACCGTTTGACGGCTTCGACGAACCGACCGCGAACCAACGATTCGACCGCTACCAGATCAAGAACCTCGGTCCCACTCAGAGCGACTGGGCTGTCGCGAATCTCGAGCAATGGCGAACACTCCGCCGTTTCGCCCCATACCTCGGTCTTGCCGTACCCGTGAGTACGAAGGTCGGACAGCGGCCAGCAAGAGGGCTCCTTGCCGATTGCAGCGCTGCCCTCGCCGAGGAACTGAAGGACCTGGAGCCGGCGTTGTATGAGGTCAGCAGATTCACCGAGATCTGCTCTGCGGTGCTGCCTTACTTGGACGGAGGCCCACTCTCCATCGATAGTGACCGGGCCACGGATGAACTGTCCGGCGGCCTTTCCCTGTCCCTTCGACAACTTGAGGCGTGCGGTCTTGCTGCGCTGCTCCACGAGAGTGATGCCGACACACGAGTGCTCGCGCTCGGAAGTCGGCCGGGTGAACGCGCGACCGTCTCGCACGTCCGATGGATCGGGTGCTTCAAGACGACAAGGTCAAGCCGATGACTATCCGGCCGATCTGCTGGAGTCGAGGAGAGATCCAGTTGGCAACGCAGGTCGATGTCGGCGGACTGGAAGTCGGTGATCCGGTCGCCGACGCTGTCTTCCTCGCTATCCACCAGTCAGTGCCGATCGGACGGCTACTGAAAGCCGGCGACGATAAGACGGTATCGGCGGTCACCGAGGACGATGTCCTCGCGGACTTCGCTCGGTCACTGACTAGCAACGAGCCGCACTTGGTATTCATAACTGGCCGTGCTGGTACCGGGAAGAGCCATCTTGTGCGCTGGCTTCGGTCACGTGTTGGCGAACACCCAGACTGGCATATCATCTATGTCGAGAAGCGCAATACGTCGCTCCGGCGCATCATCGAGCAGATCCTCGCAGGCATCGCGACTCCTCGAGCCCGTGAGCTGAGGGAGACTTTGGCTCAGGTTGAGTCGGAGATTGGATCGGTCGGGGAGGCGATGCTTGCGTTGCTCCAGAAGCTTGAGCAGCTTGTCCGATTCGATCCAGCTCCAACGATCGGGGAACTGGGTGGTGCGACTCTCGTCGATCTTCGCGAGAAGGCGGGACGACTCATCGGAGACTACTCAGTCCGTGCACAGCTCTCCAAGTCCGGCGGCTCGCTCGAACGCATTACGAAGCTCGCCATGATGGGGAGCGACCCGGCTATGGACCTCGACGAGGAATCGCTACACCTCGCTCCGACGGATCTTGTAGTCGAGCCGGAGGATTTCGTTGACGCTGGGCCTGTGTTACAGAACTTGGTGAGGCTGGTCGTGTCGAACGGGGGCTTGCGCCGAGATCTCGCACAACTACTCGATTACTACCTCGCTCGGGCCAAGGCGGAGGTATTCACTGGACGAACGACCGACCTCTTGGAGGTCTTCGAGGAGGTTCGCCGTGAGGTAGCGGCACGAGGTCAGGAACTCTGCTTGTTTATCGAGGACCTTGTTCTCCTGCACGGAATCGATACTCAGTTGGCCCAGGCCCTGACCATTCCCGCTCGCAGGGATCTCTGTCGGATCCGGGCAGTAGTAGCGGTCACGTCGGGCTATCTCCGTGACGTCACCACTTTCGCAGAGCGCGGCGTTCATTACTCGATGGACGTGGGACGCAAGTCGGTTGATGCGGACACCCTTCGCTCCTTCGTGGCTCGCTACCTCAACGCAGGTCGCGTCGGCGGTGCTTCTCTGGCGACTGCCGCCCAAGTCGACGGAGGTGCAGTGACGCCGAACGCTTGCTCGGGATGCGATTATCGCGGGCCATGTCACGCCACGTTCGGGACTTCAGCGGCAGGGCACGGCCTGTACCCGTTCAACGCGGCCGCGCTGGACCGCCTGATCGGCTTGGCAAGCCCGACTACCTTCGATCCGCGTACCATCTTGCGCGAGGTCGTGCGCGCTCCGCTCGAGGTGGCCGAGGACGAACTAATTCCCGGCCGATTTCCGTCGAAACGGTTCGCTGCATCGCTAGACCCATATCGCTCAGGTGTGCGCGTTGAAGACCGTCAAGCCATCGCCAAGGGATCGGCGAACCCACAACAAGAACTCAGCCTTCGGGCGTTGTATGCGAAGTTGCCACCTGCCCTCGACGACGAGGTGCGTCTCGTAGCGACCTACCTCGACGTTCACCTCACCGACCTCGAGTTCGAACTGGTGCCTGCTGGTAGCGCCGAGTCAGCAGACGTAGCCGCACCCGCGACCTCGTCGATCGACGCCTGGGTCACAGGTACTCGGCTTCCGGCCGAAACTGCGAGGTTCATTCGCAACTGGATCCTTGAAACCGTCGTCACGCGATTACAGGTCGGTCCGTACGGCCTGACCGTGAGAAGGACCAGGACGGGCGAGTGGCAAATCGGCCAAACCGCGCTGCGGTTGGGTGACGTGAACATCGACAAGGCGGGAGGCGGCGGAGGCATCGAAGGCGAGGTGGTGCTCAGGTTTACGCCAAGTGACGCCGATGCCGTAATTCTCAAGGGTGCACTGGCAGCGAGCGGCGGCAACGGGCTGACCGGCCCCGACCCTGGCCGGTGGTACATGGCGCTTAACCCGCGCCTCACGACGTTCGAGGAGCAGGTGATACAGGCCGCACGGCGCGGTGTTCCCTCGGATGCCGCCGGGGCTCTCGCCATCCTTGGCGTGCAGCAGCATCTAGCGGGCCCGGGTGGGAGCGACCCGCGAATGGCGTTGCCCTCGATGCTCAGGCCTGTGCCCTTGACCGGGCTGCACCCAGCGGTGACCGACTTCGCAACTGAGACAAGGACAGCCCGTGATCGTGCTTTGAAAACGCTCCGAGATCAGTTCACACAGAGCAAGGGTGGAGGTGCCCCGTCGCTCTTTGACGCCGGAGCGCTTCTGAAGGAAGTCCGGCAAGCAGCTGGAATGATGCAGCTGCGGGAACCCTTCGCTGGATCCGAAGAGATTGTTCAAGCGATGCGGCATCTCAACCAGCGGCAACTTCGCGCCGCACAGACTATCTGGTCGGATGTTCGGATCTTGGTCGAGAAGCTCCGGACCGTGCTCCCA
>JBGTHI010000909.1:0-3787 GCA_041746295.1 Myxococcaceae bacterium | reverse complement strand
TGAAGCCTGGTACGCGGCGGACCTCTTCTGGCTGCAGGAGTCGGCCGAGACCCGACTCGACCACCGGGGAGCGCTCAACTTCAGGAAGCGGTTCACGCCGCGCTTCACGACCGAGGCGCGCCTCGGAGTCTGGAGAGTCACCGACCCCACTTCTTTGCCTCGGCTGGGGGTCGCGGCGACCCTCTCACGGATCTTCTATGGTAGGGCCGACCTCTTTGCCTCCTTGAGGTTGAGCAGCCATTGGACGACCCGGTTGGGCTATCGGTTCGAGGGCGTGCGCATCTATGCCCCGGGCCGGGAGCCGGGCTATGCTCATACGTCCTTCCTAGAGACCTGGTACGGAATGTCGTCGCGCACCGCATTGGGCGTGGAGGCCCGTTTCCAGGCGTTCCAGTTCCAGGGGCCCGACGCGGTCGCGTTCAGCCCGAGCCTGGCCCTCCGTCACCGCCTCGATCCAATCACCACCCTGACGTTGCGGGCAGGCCCGATCGTGTTTCAACAGCTCCGTGAGCCCGGCCTCACCGAAGCCGGGGACGATACCTCTTCTGGCGTCCTCCCGCGTGTGAACTTCGAGCTGGTCCGAGAGGGTCCGCGTTTCGGTGGGTCTCTCTTGTTCGGTCACGACCTGGTCGGCTCCTCCGCTTTCGTTTCGGTGGTCTGGGCCGACTACGTGTCGCTCTCGGGAAGCGCGACCCTTGGCCGCTACTTCAAGCTTCTCGCCACCGGCAGCTACTTCCGGAACGGCGTCGCGCCGAACACCGGAGTGCTGCCGTGGAATTCTGATGGTACCAGCTCTCAGGGGTATGCGTTGATCCTGGGGTTGGAGTGGATGCTGACCCGAAACGTCAGCATTCAGGCGCTTGGGCAGCGGATCGATCAGCTTAACCCCGAGGTCATTCCTGGCGCCTCGACGGAAGGTTTTGCACGAAACATTGCCGCGGTCCGATTGATGCTGACGGCGTGGTAAGATTTATCGCACTCGCGAAACAGACTCATTGGGAGGAATGGAAAGATGGATCACGGATTAACGGCAGATCAGGTGTTGGCCTCCTTATGGAGGAGGCGGACCCTCGTCTTCACCGTGGCGGCGGCGTTGTTCGTGGTGAGCGCGGTCTTCGTGATGTCGCTCCCCAGCATCTATCAGGCCTCGGTCGTGGTCCGGGTGGACGTCAACCGGCCCAACGCCGAGCTGGTCCAGAGCGCTGGGGAGCGGGTTGAGCAGCGGCTCTCCACCGTTCGGCAGGAGCTCCTGGCGCGGCCGGTTCTCCAGCGGGCGATCGAGGAGTTCAGTCTTTACCCGGCCCTGGTGGCCAAGCGAGGAGTGGACCTCGCGGTCGAGCAGATGCGGAAGGACCTGGATGTGAAGCTCGAGGGCGAGACTGCCTTCGAGGTGAGCTACCGATCCCGCGACGCGGAGACGGCGGCCAAGGTCGTCAATCGCCTGCCGGAGATTCTCGCCGAGGAGTCGATCAAGGCGCGGTCCGGCCAGGCGGGCCGGGCGACGCAGCTGTTTGGGGCTGAGGTCGCCTCGCTCCAGAAGCAGCTGACCGATTGGGAGTCGAAGATCGCCCAGTTCAAGATTCAGCATGCGGGAGAGCTGCCCGAGCAGCTCGAGACCAACATGCGCGCGCTGGAGCGGATCTCCGGTCAGATCCAGAGCAAGTCGGAGGAGATGCGGATCGCCGAGGCCCGCCGCTCCGACCTGGTTCGTCCCCGCAACATGATGGACACCGAAGAGGGCCGGATCGAGTCGGCTCAAGCGGCGCTGACCCGGGAGCTGGTCTCGGCCCGAACCAACTGGACCGAGGATCACCCGGAGGTGCAGCGGCTCGAGCGCGAGCTGAAGGCGTTGCGTTCCAAGCGGAGCGAGGGCTCCAACCGTTCAAGCCCCGAGGCGCAGGAGCGCGCCAGGGTCGCGGGCACCATCGGATCGATCCATGGCGATGTCTCCTCCCTGAGGAAGCAGGCCGAGCAGTTCCAGGCCCGGCTCGACGCGACGCCGCGGTGGGCGCACGAGCTGTCGGTGATGAACCGCGACTACGAGGTCGCCAAGGCCAAATACCAGAGCCTGGTCTCGCGTCGCGTGGAGGCCGAGCTGGCCGAGCAGCTGGAGAGCAAGAGCGCGCGCAGCATGTTCAACGTGATCTCTCCCGCCTATACGCCGGTCAGCCCTGCCAAGCCGGACCGGCTCGGTGGCCTGCTCCTGGCCCTGCTGGGCTCGCTCGGGGTGGGTGTTCTAGCGGCGGTCTTCAAGGAGATGCGCGACGACAGCATCCAAGACGTCCAGCAGGTCAAGGAGCGGCTGCCGGTACCTCTCCTGGCGGTCATTCCGAATCTGAATGCATCGCTCCTGGAGGCGAGAAAGCCGAGCCTCCTGCCGAGCTACACGCAGACCGCGCAGGCCTCACGGGCTTCGCAGGCTCCGTTCGACGTGGAGCGAGTCTCAGGGCTAAAGCAGTAAGAGCAGTTCAACGGCTCTAAGGATTTAAGATGAAGCGGAGCGGAAACATGGATGTGGAGCAGGTCGAGCGGTCGGAGCGAGCCGAAGGCTATACGGCTCGCGCCGACGAGGCGATGCAGCTGAGCCAGCAGGTGGACAAGTCGATGGTGACGCTCACCGCGCCATCGTCCAGTGCGGCAGAGCAGTACCGGACCCTCTTCTACCGGCTCGAGCGGATGAGGGAGATGCGCCCGATGAAGGTGGTCTCCTTCACCTCGGCGATGCCTGGTGAGGGCAAGAGCGTGACCGCGATCAACCTCGCGCTCTCTTCGGCCAAGGCCAATCCGGACCGGCGCATCCTCCTGATCGATGCAGATCTGCGCTGCAGCCAGGTTGCCGAGTATCTGGGTATCCGGAGCCAACCCGGTCTGTCGGAGTTGCTCTCCGGCAGGGCGGACATCCAGGACGTCGTGCGGCGCTTCCGCTCGTCTTCCCTGGCGGTGATCCCCGGAGGAGCTCCTCCCCCGGAGCCGACGCAGCTTCTGGCCAGTCAGCAGATGAAGCAGCTGGTGAAGGGGCTGCGCGACAACTTCGATGAGATTTACATTGATCTTCCGCCCGCTCTTCCGTTTGCCGACAGCCCGATTCTCGCCGCGCAGTCGGACGGCGTGGTGGTGGTGATCCGGGCCTATGTCACCTCCAGTCAGCGCGTGACACAGACGCTGGAGCAGCTCTCGGGTGCGCCGGTCATCGGCTGCATCCTGAACGGCGCCGAGATGACCTCGGTTCCGTACCTCAAGGGTTACCCAGGTCGCTAGGCGGGCCAGGTACTCCAGCTGCGGGGTTAAGCGATGGTCAGGGCTTTCAACCACTACTTCTCCGGCCGGAAGGTCACCTTCTTCCTGGCGGAGACCTTTGGGATCGGCGTGGCCTGCCTCTTCGGCGCGGCCGCGCTGGCCTCTTCGATCGCGCCCAAGGCGTGGGCGGAGGAGGGGCGTACGCAGATCGTAGCCCTCGCCTTCTTGAGCCTGGGCTTCGTGGTCAGCCTCCAGTTTGCGCTCTACATCCAAGATCTCTACGACCTCCGGGTGGCGGGCAAAGAGCCGTCTCGCGGAAGCCGGATGCTCCGGGCCGCGGGCATGACCGCCATCATGATGGGACTCGCCGCGGTGGTGGTCCCGGTCCGCTTCCCGCCCGGTGTGCTGCTGGGAGCGGCGATCGGTGCCCTAGCCGGAATGATCGCGGTCCGGACGGCAATCAAGACGGTGGTCGGCGAGCCCGCGCGCTTATTGATGGTCGGAAACGGGGTCAAGGCTCAGTCGCTCGCCAAGCTTCTGGACGAGCACG
>JBGTHI010000908.1:0-3701 GCA_041746295.1 Myxococcaceae bacterium | reverse complement strand
GCTTCGGGGGCAGCGGTTCGAGGCGGACGGCACCCTGCAAGAGGAGTCGGTGGTGCAGGTCTTCGCGCGGGCGCGGACGAGCCTTGGCTCCGCGCCGATCGCCTCCCTACGACAGGCGCTCTCCGATGTGATGTTCTTCCTCCTTTTCCACGCCGGAGAGCTGCTGGAGCCAGGGGCGGACGAGGCGTTGGGGCGGCGCGCAAAGGAGCTGCTCGGCGCGCTCGATCCGCCGTGAGCGCCAAAGCAGAGCTCACCCAGGCGCCCTACGCCACCGGGGAGCTGCCCGGCTGCGGGGGCGTCTTCAAGGAATCGCCCGAGGACTTCGAGGTGGAGGAGGTCCCCGCCTATTTGCCATCGGGGGAGGGGGAGCACCTCTTCCTCTGGGTGGAGAAGAGAGGGCTCGCGACGCCGGAGGTCGTCGCTGCGTTGGCTAAGGCGCTCGGGGTTCCGGACCGAGAGGTGGGCTACGCAGGGCTCAAGGACAAGCAGGCGGTCACCCGCCAATACCTGAGCATCCCG
The DNA here is from genome assembly GCA_041746295.1 of Myxococcaceae bacterium. Lineage (GTDB taxonomy): Bacteria > Myxococcota > Myxococcia > Myxococcales > Myxococcaceae > JBGTHI01. The sequence continues at coordinate 3,182 of JBGTHI010000908.1, read as the reverse complement.
GCCAAGCTGGAGTCACGGTTGGGCGCGTTCGCGCTGGACGGCGCGCGGATCCTCTCCGCCCGCCGTCACGGCAACAAGCTGCGGACCGGCCACCTCTGGGCCAATCGCTTTTCGATTCGACTCCGCGGCGTCGAGAAGCCCGAGGCGGCGAAGGTGGCATTCGAGCGGTTGACAGAAGCTGGGGTCCCCAACTTCTTCGGCGCCCAGCGGTTCGGGGTGGCCGGCCGTAACGCGGAATTGGGAAAAGCGTTGGTGCTCGGACAACGGGTACCCACTCGCCCGACCCGCTTCGAGCGGAAGCTGTTTCTCTCCGCCTATCAGTCGCTGCTGTTCAACCGGGCCTTGGCGCGGCGGCTGGACGCGGGCCAGTTCGCGCGGGCTCTCTCAGGCGACGTGATGCGCAAGCTCCCGGAGGGCGGCCAGTTCCGCTGCGAAGCGCCGGAGCTGGATCAACCGCGCGTCGATGCATTCGAGATCTCTCCCGCGGGACCGATGTTCGGACCCGAGATGGTCGCGGCGGCGGGGGAGGTGGCCGTCAGCGAAGAAGCGCTCCTGCGCGAAGAGGGGATCACCTTGAGCGACTTCGTCCGGGGAAAGGAAGAAACCGAAGGGGGCCGGCGGCCCTATCGGATCCCGCTTCAGAACGCGGAACTCTCGGTCGAGGGACGCGATCTCCTGTTTCGGTTCGAGCTGTCCAAGGGCAGCTACGCCACCGCGGTGCTGCGAGAGCTGCTCAAGTGAGCGTCACCCCTACAGATCATAGTCGCGCGGGTCCTTTCTTGAAAGCGGGTGCTCGAGGAGACTCTCGATCACGCGCCGAGCAACGAGATCCGCGTTGGAGTCGGGGCCGAGGCGCCGATCGACCTCTTCCGCCGTCTCCCCCGAACACAACCATGCCAGCGCTTCTCGATATCGCAGCTCTCTTTTCTCCTCATCGGTGAAGGGGCCTCCGAACAGTCGGCTCCGTTGGAGCAACCGCCTCGGAACCTGTCCGTGGGTGAGGAAGTAGGTCAGATCCTCACGCTCCATTGTCTTCCAAATGAACGCATTGCGGGAGTCCAGATCGGGTTCCGTCCGCCCCTGCTGGTGGAGCCACAGAAGCGCGTAGAGTCGGTTGGGTATGTCCAGGCGCTCGCGGACCTGTGGGAGGACGGAGTTTTCTCGCGCAGGACGTGAGGTGGTGGCCCAGCTGAAGAGATCAGCTGACTCATCATAGGTCAGGTAGCGCTCCGAGTTGGGAACCTGCTCAACCCGCTGCTCCACGTTTCGAACCAGATCTTGTCCGGTCAGGGCTCCCCGTTGGAGCAGGGCGCGGACGCCGTCCACCCAGTTGCCGGCTAGGGCTCTGAACGCTAGGGGCGAAAGACCGTGCCGACGCGCCACCTCCCGATGGCTGAGCCCCTCCGCGAAGCTTCGAATCAGGCGATCCCTTTCGCCGTCGTTGGTCTCCGTCCCTCCCTGCCCGAGACGATCGAAGTTCACCACCACCGAAGTTTGCCCCTCGTTGAGCGCGAGCAGGACGGCCTGATTGGGGTGGGCCACGCCCAGCTTGTGGAGAAGGCTGACCAGCGCTGCATCGACCAGTTCGTGGCCCGTACGCGTTGCCCTTTGGAGCCGATCCCGCGCCCTGCTGATCGATCCATCGGCGACCAGCTCTTTGAGCAGCGCTCGCTCGTATGGGGTGAGCGCCCCGAAGCCCGTCGTGGGACGGTCGACCCATTGCTCCGCTTGAGCGCGCAGGTCCCGTGCACAGAGCTCGACCAGGTCCATCGTTTCCCGATACTCCGCGGAGTGCTGGAGCCATCGAGCGCTATGGAGGAACCACGGATCGGTCCAGGTCCCGTTGGCCCAGTTTCGCGCGGATTGGGCCAGGATCCCAAAGAGTTGATATCCAATGTTGGGGGTGGTTGAGCTGGGACCCAAGCCGTGAGCGATCAGGTTTTGATCCAGAGTCAAAGGCTGGCGATTCCCGGGGATGCTCTCCCCCGGCGGCGCGATGTTGTGGTTGAGCGAATGGCGGATGAGCTGAAGGGCGGTCTGGATCGCGTCGTAAATCTCGTCCGCCGGCCGCTCATCCTCGGGAGTCCCATCGAAGGTGGCCTCGATCGCATCCAGCATCCTGGCCGCGATCGTGAAGCCGGCCCGGGCGTCGAACTGTGGGTCGTGGTCGAATGGGTGGGAATGCTCCACCAGCGTCCCCGCGATTTCCCCAGAGTTGACCCCGGGCGGGCCAAAGGTATCGATCGCTTGGGCGATGGCGCGCTCGGCGGGGGTTGCGCCGGGCCGGCGGTAGGGGCCGAGATAGACCGCCACCGCGTTCAGGTCCAAGGTGGCGCGGTTGTCCGGGTCGCGCCAAGGCTGAACCGGTCTTCCCGTTAGCACCCGTCCCCGTCTCTTCCGGAGCCTCACCCCGCCGGCGCGAGCCGCGCTCACCACTGGGTTGTGATTGAACCATTGAGTAATTGCCGCAGGCACTTCGCACCCTCGGTACCAGGATCTCTGGTCCAATTGTCTTGGCGACGCACCCTCCGGTTGTTAGGGGCGCAGGTGTTGGTTCAAGTGGCCATTACTGCTGAATGATATTGAACTCGGTGCGCCGGTTCTCGGCGCGGCCCGAGGAGGTGCTGTTGGAGGCGATCGGCTGTGTCTCACCAAAGCCCACCGGCTCGAGGCGAGCGCGATCGATCCCTCTTCGGGTCAGCTCGTCGCGCACCTGCTCTGCCCGCTTTTGCGAGAGCCGCAGGTTGGAGTTGTCGCCGCCCACCGAGTCGGTGTGCCCTTCGATGCGCACCTTCTGAATCTGTGGGTTGTCTCGCAGCGCCGCCGCCACGTCGTCCAGCACCTGGTCGCTGGTGTCGCCAACGATGCTGCCGCTGGCCGGCTTGAAGCGGATCTGCTGCCGGATCTGGATCCGCCTCTTTTCCACGACGACCGTCTTGTACGACTTGGAGGGTGCGGGGCAGCCCTGCTGATCGAGGTCGCCGGGGGTCCCTGCCTCATCCGGGCAACGGTCCACGGCGTCCGTGAAGCCATCGCCGTCGCGATCCTTCAGAGGGCAGCCGTCGTTCTCCAATGGCCCCGCTTCGCTCGGACACTTGTCGGCGGTGTCCACCCGGCCATCGCCGTCGGTGTCGACCTCCTCGATCCGCACCACCTCCCGCTTCGGCGCGGCGACCTGCTTG
>JBGTHI010000907.1:0-2499 GCA_041746295.1 Myxococcaceae bacterium | reverse complement strand
CCTCGCCACTGGCGCCTGCGCCCTCGACGGGTCCTTGCCCGAGCGAGGCTACCGGAGCGCGGCTCAGTCGAACCGTGGGTCCCCGCCTCGCGGACGCCTCCGCTCGCACGACCTAAAGGTAGCATTCGCCCCAGACGCCGGGATCCTGCCGAGGAAGCGTTCGACAACCCTCGCAGGCTGGTCATTTTTCATCCTGGCCTTACGCCTGGCTGAAACCGGGCTGAGGGCATCACTGGCTGATCACCGCGGGCGAGGGTATCCGGACGATAGCATCGCCGGAATGCAACTCGTCCGTATCGCCGGCAAGGGCTCGCTGGCAAAGGCACAAGCGATCGTGGATGCCTTTCCGACAATTTGGGACGGACTCGTGGTCGATGTGGGCTGCCGATCTCGCGAGCTGGAGCAGGCTCTCCCGACCAACGCATCACTCCAATATGTGGGCGTCGACATAGATCCAGGCGCAGAGGTGGTCGCAGATCTCGGTGTCGCGCTCCCCTTCGGTGACAAGGAGGCTCAGGTCGTCGTCGCGCTCGACGTACTGGAACATACTGACGACATCTTTCATGCGTTCAAGGAACTCTGCCGCGTCGCACGCTCTGATATCGTCATTACTCTGCCGAACGCGCTCGAGCTCAAGGCTCGCATTCGTGCCGTCCAGGGTCAGACGAGTTCCGGAAAGTATGGGCTACCGCTGGAACCGCCTTCTGATCGTCATCGGTGGTACTTCTCCATGACCCAGGCGCAGATGTGGGTGAAGGAACGAGCACGAAGAGAAGGGTGGAGGATTTCCGAGGAGGGAGCTCTTGTGGGTCCGAGCCGGCATCGGCTCGGACCGATCGCCTCTCGCTGGCCGAATCTCTTCTCCTCGACCTACCTCGTACACTTGGAACGAGCGTGCTAGCTCAGCAGGCAGGCGTGTCCAGCCTGATACCCCTGCGGAGGTCTCGTGGCTGACCCAAACCTCCTGCGCTTCATTGCCTTCTATCTTCCCCAGTATCATCCGATCCCCGAGAACGACGAGTGGTGGGGAAAAGGCTTCACCGAATGGGTGAATGTAACCCAGGCCCGCCCGCTCTTCAAAGGTCACTATCAACCTCACATTCCGGCCGATATGGGGTTCTATGACCTTCGGCTTGCGGAGACCCGGGCGCAACAGGCTGAACTGGCCAAGTCCTACGGCATCCAGGGATTCTGCTACTACCACTACTGGTTCGAGGGCCGTCGGCTCCTGCAAAGACCGTTCGAAGAAGTACTGCGCTCCGGCGAGCCTGACTTCCCCTTTTGCCTCTGTTGGGCCAACGAGAACTGGACGAGAAGATGGGATGGGAGCGCGAAGGCGACGCTCCTGGCCCAGACCTATGGGCCCGACGACGACCGCCGGCACATGCAATGGCTCGCCGAGGCCTTCTCCGATCCGCGCTACCTCCGCGTCGACGGCCGTCCGGTGTTCCTCGTCTACCGTGTCTGCGACCTTCCTGACCCCGCCCGTACGGTCGAGATATGGAAGAGCGAAGCCCAGCGCCTAGGTGTTGGCGAGCCCTATCTCTGCGCCGTCCAGTCGCTCAAGGCCGACCGGAGGGACCCGGCCGAGTTCGGCTTCGATGCCGGAGTGCAGTTCGCACCCGACTTCGTCAATGTTGGCCCCGGCCTCCCCTACGTGAAGCGCAAGGTGCTCGGACTCGTCCACCATGACAGCCCCTACCGAATTCACAGGGTTCGGGACTACGTGGCCCACTCCAGGAAGCTGCTCGACCCGCCCCCGCCGCCCTATCGGCGTTACCCGTGTGTGACGCCAGCGTGGGACAACTCGGCCCGGAGGCGGACAGGGGCCGCGGTGATACTCACAGGATCTACGCCCGACACCTACGAGAGCTGGCTGCGCGAGGCCGTGGAGAACTTCACCCCCTATTCGGCAGAGGAGAACCTGTTCTTCGTAAACGCATGGAACGAGTGGGCCGAGGGCAACCACCTCGAACCCGACCAACGCTGGGGTACGGCGTACCTCGAAGTCCATGCCCGGCTCCTCGGGATCGAACCCGGCAGCGGCGAACCCTCCGGGTGAGGTTGCTCGCGGCTGCCCCCGGCTGTGTGGGGAGCGTGCCATGAGGGTGCTGCACATCCAGAAGGTGGCTGGCGTCTCCGGCTCGGAGCGCCACCTGCTCGCCCTCCTCCCGGCGCTGGCCGCTCGCGGCATCGAGGTGCGGATGTGCGCCCTGACCGCGGGCGATTCTCCCCGGTTTGTTGCCGCGTGCGCGGAGGCAGGAATCGACATGACCGCCATCCCCGCCGGCCCCGACGCCAACCCAGCCCTCGTCGCCCGCCTGGCGGCGGAGATCCGGCGGTACCAGCCCGATCTGGTCCACACCCACCTGATCCATGCCGATGCTCATGGGCAGCTCGCGGCCCGCCTCACCGGCACGGCCACGGTCTCGTCCGTTCACGGCGCGCCGGCCTTCTACCGGCGTGAGCCATACCGTGCGGTCCGGCGGATGGCGGGTC
>JBGTHI010000906.1:0-2958 GCA_041746295.1 Myxococcaceae bacterium | reverse complement strand
TGGAACGCGATCTCCATCACGACGACAGCTTGGCCCGCAGTTGCTTGAATACTTCGCGGGCCGGAATGCCCTGGATGGTGCCCCGCGCGAAGCTCCTGGAACCGCCGCTCAGCCTCCTCCAGCCAGAGCTTCTCGATCTCCTCGGGGGACTCGGCCTCCTCCTCGAGGCTGGTCAGCAGCCGTACGGCGAGTCGTGCGCGATCCTCGTCCGCCAGCTGGAGCGCGTTGTTCTCAATCTCGGTCAGCGATTGAGCCATCTTTGACCTCGCTTTCGGTGCTCGACGTTACCTACGGCTCCGGCGACCGCGCTAACAGGAATTGCCCGGGCCACGGCCTGGGCCAGTCAGACAGCGACCCGCGACACCAACGCGGGCTGAGGCTCGGGCTCGGTGGAGGCGGAGCGATTTCATCGCCCTCACCCCGGCTTTGCCCGACAATTCGTCCGAGGCCCCGACGTGGCGCTGTTTGGAGAGCGGATCGTTCGGCCGAACAGGTGGAGGTCCAGGTAGCGCCGAGGGCGGCGGCAGGCAGAGGGGCGGAGAGACGCAATCAGGATGGTTCAGGCTCGACCCCAGCCCGAGCCTCAGCCTCAGCCTGCAGGTCGGTCCGACAGGCGGGCGAACCCTACAGGCTGAGGCTCGGGCTGAGGCTGAGGCTCGGGTTGAGCCGGAACCGATTCATCGCCCTCATCCTGCCCTCTCCCTCGCGGGAGAGGGTGGTTCTTCGCTACGCGGTGAAGGCGGCGGCGCGGTGGCCGTTGTCGAGCAGGCGGTAGGCCTCGTACGCTTGGTGGAAGCCCTTGAGCTGCAGGGAACCGGCGGGTTCGAGAGTGTAGCCTTCGCCGATCTCGGCGCGGACGCGGGTCGAGATCAGGATCTCCGGTCCGCCACGTCCCTTACTCATCCCTGCTCGCAGGGAAGGACTTTGGTGTCCCAGGACTCAAGCCGAGAGTCTCCGGGTGGCGACTGTGGCGTTCTCGCGGGAAACTCCGATTGCGCACGCGCGAACCGGAGGCATCATGCTTCCCATGCTCCGTTCCTTGTCAGCGCCGATGCGCAGGATCCTGGCTCTGGCGTCTTGCGGTCTCTTCCTGTCCGCCTGCGCCGAACGCGCCGCCATCAAGTCGTCCCCGGCTGGCGCGAAGGCCTTCCTCGATGGCCAACTGATCGGCACCACGCCCGCGAGGACGGCAATCCCACGCGGCCAAGTCACCAACCCCCACACCTGGCGCGTCGAGTACCGCAACTGCGATGCGGCCGAAGGACAGTTGCAGACCGGGATCGCGGGTGGCCGGATCGTCGGCTACATCTTCACACTCGGAATTCTCGCGATCTTCCGCGGGCCCTACTACTTCCTCCCCGTCGACGCCGTGTTGACTGGCGGTGATTGCGAGACCGGCAGGGGCGGAGCAACTCAACCGGGCATCACCATTCAGCAGATTGTTGGCGACCACAACGTCGCGCCCGCTGGCGGAACTTCGAGCAGCACACAAAAGCTGTCGCAGCGCCTTGAAACGCTGCGCGATCTCTACAATCGAAAGTTGATCACCAAGCAGGCGTACGAGAGCGAGAGCCAGAAGGCCGTGCGCGAGTACACCGCCGAGCCGGCGAACCACTGACTGGTTTCGCCGATCGCGGGCCCGCCCCGGGAACGCACCATCACCCCCGTGCTCGGTCACATGGTCGAGCCGAGTTTTTCTTCACCGCAGCGGCAGCAGACGCACCGGCTATTCCTCGGTGAAGAAGTCTGAGTCGATCCGCTTGAGATCGAACGATTGGACGGGGGAGACGCCAACGTTGTGGTCGATCATAAGGGACGCCAGCGTCGGCCCGTCGATGAGAACCACGCGGCTATCAATCTTGAGCGTAAATTCCTGAGCGTCGCGTGTGAACGTCGAGGTGGTGAGAAGGATACCTTTTCGTGCCCGCTGTCCTTGAAGTGCACCCGCGAACTTTTGCACCTCGGGACGACCAACCGGATTGTCCCACCGCTTCGCCTGAACGTAGATCACGTCGAGCCCGAGACGGTCCTCTTTGATGACACCGTCGATCCCCGCGTCGCCGCTCCCCCCAATCACCTTCCCCGCTTCCGAGAGATTCCCCCCATAGCCCATGGCGACGAGGACTCGGATTACCAGCCGCTCGAAGAAGGCCGGGGTTGCCTTCTTCACTTGATCGAGCACCTCGGTTTCGAGTTCGGCTCGGAGCCGCTGATAGGCACCTTCGAGAGCTTCCTGTGGGGTCGCCGTCGTCGTGTCCTCGTCGCCGCCGGGGGGCGGGGGCGTCTCGCGGCGAATCGCGCGGAACGCGACATACTCTGGAAACTGCTCCAGGAACTTCATGTCGATTCGCGATGGCTTTTGGGCGAGCACCTCGATCCCCCGACGCGATATCCGTGCTACTCCCCGACGTACAGGCTCGACGAGGCAGGCCTTCTGCAAGAATGTTTTTGCCCATGCGACCCGGTTCGTGATGAGCGGTTGCGTCCCGCTGGGAAGGGGTTGGGCGCGCTCCTCGGGGGTGAGCCCAAACTCGTCCGACATGGCCGCCACGAGTTCTCGAAGGTGATGCTCCTGACCGTCACCGAGACGGCGAAGCACCGGGAGCATCAGCGACTGAAAGTCAGGGATTGCCATGGATGCGCAAGACCGTTCTCAGAAGACATGGGCCGTGTCTAGGCTCCATCGGCGGCCCGACTCCCGAGAAGATCGCTGAACCCATCGCCTGCTCGACCGCCATGAGGAAGCGTTCGCCAAGTCCGGTGAGGCGCGCTTCGTAGAAGGCGACCGACGCGTCGAGTTCCTCCCGCGCTGACGGGTGGAACGCGATCTCCATCACGACGACAGCTTGGCCCGCAGTTGCTTGAATACTTCGCGGGCCGGAATGCCCTGGATGGTGCCCCGCGCGAAGCTCCTGGAACCGCCGCTCAGCCTCCTCCAGCCAGAGCTTCTCGATCTCC
>JBGTHI010000905.1:0-1540 GCA_041746295.1 Myxococcaceae bacterium | reverse complement strand
GCTCGCCTCCTCCGCTCACCCAGGAGATGATCGACGCGGTCCAGAACACCGAGCGGACGCCCGAGCTGGAGAGGAAGTTCGCGGAGACGGTGGAGCAGGGCGAGGCGCTGCTGGCCAAGGGGCAGTACCAGGAGGCGCTCGACGCCTACAAGCGGGTCATCCCCTTTCAACCCAACAACGGCCGCGCCAAGGCGGGCATGGCCTGGGCGCTGGTAGGGCTCAACAGGCAGCCGATGGCGGAGCGGATCTGGGGCGTGGCGGTCTCGTCCGATGCCGCGGCGGTGGACAGGTTGGGCGATGCGCTCAAGGCCAAGGGAGACGCCAAGGGGGCGACGGCGCTCTGGAGCAAGCTCGCCCAGAGTAGTCCCGACTACGCGAAGAGCTCGGGGCTTCAGGCCAAGCTGAAGTAGCGGCTCAGCTGGTCGCTTGTGTCTGGATGGCCGCCTTCCGGTACGTTCCGCGCCGTACCGCTTCCCTTTCATTCGCGTAGCTCACCACGACCTCGATGGTGTCGGGCGTACCCTGGGGATCAGGTGGCAGATGGACGGTGTGGCGGCTGGCCTCGCCCTGATAGCCATGGCTCTGCGCCTCTTGCTTGAGCACGGCCTGTGCGTCTCGCGAAAACGAGCTGTCGGACCTTAGCCCGACGATGTCGCGAAGCTGAGGCCGCCTGTCATCGATAATCTTCCAACGGGTGCCGTCCGGTGCGGTGAACGCGAGCTGGATCGCCTGACCTCTGGAGACCTCCTGGACCTGACCGCCATACACAAACTGATCCCCTTTGCCGTGACCATGGCTCACCTCCACGAGCACGAAGCCTTCAGCTTGCAGTTGATTGTTCGCGTCGCCATCTGCTTGAAGGCCCGCAGTCCTTGGAAGTGAAACCAGGAATCGGTTGACCGTGCCGGCAGGGTTCTCCCGCTTGTCTAACCTTGCCGCCAGCTCGGCGGGAACGGAGACCGAGAGGACCTTGAGTCGATCCGAGCCGTTTGGAAAGACCTCTTGCTGAAGACCGACCTGGATTCCCGTCGCCTCGTCGACGGCCGTACCGTGAAGCGTGGCGCTCGGCGCCGGAGTAGTCACGTAGCTTAGGCCCATAAGGATGGCGATGATGGAGACGACCGCGCGTGTCCGGGTGCGGAACGCGAACCCGATGCCTCGGCCGAGGACCGGCAAGAGTGAAGGCGCGGATGCGGGCGGCATAAGCGGAGGTCTAGACTGAACTGCGAACCTGGATCAACATGTAGCAGAGGTGGCTCTCAGTACTAGAGAAAACGAGCGGCGAGCAGGTCTTGCACGTCCAGCAGCCCCACCGGTCTCCCCGCCTCATCCACCACAGGGAGTTGATCCACCCCCGCCTCCCGCATCAGCGCGGCCGCCTCCGCCATCCGCAGCTCCAGCGGCACACTGCGCGGCTTTTTCCCCATCACGCTCTTCACCAGAAGGCTGAAGTCGGCCTGGCCGCGCTCCACCAGGCGGCGCAGGTCGCCATCGGTGAAGATGCCCACCAGCCGCCCCGTGGCATCGACCACGCTTGCCG
>JBGTHI010000904.1:0-1824 GCA_041746295.1 Myxococcaceae bacterium | reverse complement strand
CCTAACCGCATGGAACTACTCATCTGGCGGGTGGCCAGGGTCCGGTCGAGGCCGCGCAGGCGCTCCTCTGCCTCTCGCGGCCCTTGGCCAGGCTGCAGGGCGACGGGTGCCGAGGGAGAGGTGAGGGAACGAGCCGATTTGCTGTGGGAATCTGTCCGCGTCCTCGCCACCCGACGCGGACACGCACGTCCGTTTCCGACGGGCAACGCGCTGTTCAACAGGCGGGTCAATTACCCTGAGCGAGATGCATTCGGGTTCGACCACCGGGCCGCTCGTCGCCTCGGGGGCCCCGAAGGCGACGGCGTCAAGCATTCCGCGAGTGCTTCACCGTGTGTGGTTGGGTGACTCCGCGCTTCCCGAGCAGTTCCGGAGATACGGTGATACTTGGGTTGCCCACCACCCTGGATGGGATTTCCGGTTGTGGACCGATACCGAGGTCAGTAAGTCGCCGTTCAGCGATGCGGTGGCTCGGGGTGGGTGGCCCTCGGAACGGTCCAATCTCCTCCGCTATGAAGTGCTGCGGCGATTCGGGGGGGTCTACATCGACACAGATGTCGAGTGTCTCAAGCCAATCGATCCGCTCCTCGTCGACGTGGATTTGATGGCTGCATGGGAGATCCCTGGGAAGAGGATGGGCAACGCAGTGCTCGCTTCGACGCCTGGACATCCTTTACTCGACCGTATAATTCAAGAGGCGCACCGCCTGCTAGGTGAGAACCCCAGCGAACACTCCACTCGGACTGGCCCTCCTCTCGTGACGCGTGTTCTAACCGGGAGCGACGACGTGACGATCTTAGGACCGGAGGTGTTTTACCCGCCCATCCGTGAGAAGGACCTCCATAGGCTGGAAGGCATCGAGCCGCCGCTAGTGGCTGACGACGCGCGCCGTCTGCGTGAGCTAGCCTGCTCAGGGATCGCTGCCAGCAGACAGGCGGCGTCCTATGTTTGGCCCGAGCGTACGTTCGCAGTGCATCACGTGACGCGGCTCGGAAGGGAGAGATACGATCCGTCGATGGAGGTCGAGCGGCTTAGGATTCTCTTGGAGAAGGCAGCTGAAAAGGAACGTAAGTTGCGGGATCACGTCAACGCGATCGAAGCGAGCGCCTGGTGGCGATTCGGAACGAGGCTCGGGCTCGCAGGTTCCAGGGAGCGTCCGAAGCGCGCTTGACGGAGACCGGGGTTAGTGGTTTCCAGGGGACAAGAGCCGGCTTCGAAGCCTCCGCGAAACCGGCGTGGCTCACGCCTGTACCCACGGGGCGTGGATAGTCGAGCCTTTCTCAGGTTCTACGCGCGCTCGAAACAGCGTCGTAGCGACTCAGTGTTTTGCCTCCAGGTTGGTGCAAACGACGGGAGAACCAGGGACCCACTGCACCCCCTATCTATGGGGATACGGCTGGGCAGGCTGGAGTGCCCCCGCTTCGGTGGACACGGGTTGATTAGGCAAGTGCGGGCTCGATCTTGACGGTTTGGGCTTCGAATTGGGCTGGGGAGAGGTAGCCGAGGGTGGAGTGGCGGCGCTGGCGGTTGTAGAAAGCCTCGATGTATTCGAACAGGGCCGAGCGAAGCGAGGCCCTGTTCGGCCAGGAGCGGCGGTGCACGAGGTCGGACTTGACCGTCTTGAAGAAGCTCTCGGCGACGGCGTTGTCGAAGCAGTCGCCCTTGGAGCCCATCGAAATGTCGATGCCCGATGCCCGGCAGCGCCGCCCGAAGGCCAGCGACACGTATTGCCCTGGTTGGAGTGGTGGATCAGCCCGACGGCGGGCCGGCGGCGCGAGACCGCCATCTGCAGGGCGTCGGTGACCAACTCGGCGCGGAGGTGGTTGT
>JBGTHI010000903.1:0-5506 GCA_041746295.1 Myxococcaceae bacterium | reverse complement strand
AGGTCTTCTACCACCTGCGCGAGCGGGAGGCCGGGGGCAGCTACCGCTTCGACCGGATCGTGCTGGATGCGCCGGCAACCGGACACGCGCTCTCAATGTTCAGCGTTCCCCAAGTGCTGCTGGACACGGTCCCTCCCGGCCCACTCGCGCGTGAGGCGAAGATCATGCGAGACCTCCTGGTGGATCCCGCCGTCACCGCCACCGCGCTGGTCTCACTCCCCGAAGAGATGCCGGTGGTGGAAACGCTGGAGCTCAACGAGGCCTTGAAACGCCAGGTGAAGATCCGTCCCGCCGCGATCATCCTCAACGGCTACACCCCGCGGCGCTTCGATCCCACCGAGCTCGAATCACTGGTGGGGTTGCCCATGGCCGGGGCCCTGGCACAGGCTCATGCACTCCGAGCGCGGCGCTCGGCGGACGCCCACCGTCGGCTCAGCGAAGGAACGGCGCGGCCGGTCTGCGTGGTACCCCAGCTCTTCGAGCAGGACTGGAGCCGAGCGGCGATAGAGCAGATCGCCCAGGTACTTTCATCCCTTGGGACCTTGGAGGTGGCGCCGTGAGCAGCGACCTGCCCCCGCTGCGTGAAGCGACCCGAGCCAGGCGGATCCTCCTCTGCGTGGGGTCGGGAGGGGTGGGCAAGACCACGACCGCTGCCGCCTTGGCGCTGTCGGGTGCGCTGGCGGGTCGCAAGACGGTGGTCTGCACCATCGACCCCGCCCGCCGGTTGGCGAACGCGCTGGGGCTCACCTCCCTCGGAAACGCGGAGCAACAAATTTCGGACGGTACCGGCGCGCCGCTCTTCGCGATGATGCTGGACATGAAGCGGACCTGGGACGGTTTCCTGGAGCATTGCCTGTCGACCAAGCAGCGCGAGGCGATCTTCCAGAATCGCTTCTACCAGTCCCTCTCCACCAAGCTCGCCGGATCGCAGGAGTACATCGCGATGCAGAAGCTGTGGGAGCTGCGACAGGAGCGGGACTACCAGCTGGTGGTCCTGGACACACCTCCCACCGCCCCCGCCCTCAACTTCCTCGACGCGCCACGCCGCGTGCTCGACTTCTTCGACAACGAGGCCGCCCGCTGGCTGCTGACGCCGGCGTTGATGGCAGGTAAGGCCAGCCTTCAGCTTTTCCGCCTCACCAGCTCTTTCGCCACCCGAGCCCTTTCCAAGCTGACCGGGATGGAGACACTTCAGGAATTGGCGGGCCTTCTGCTTGCGACCGAGGGAATCCACGAGACGGTACGGCAACGGGCTCAGGACATCGAGCAGATGCTTCGAAGCCCGGAGACCGCCTTCGTCCTGGTCACCGACCTCACCCGCACCCGGCTGGAGGAGACGATCGACTTCTACGACCTTCTCCAGAGTCGGGGGATGTCGGTCGCGGCCATCGTAGTAAATCGGTTTCATCCGGCGATCGAATCGATTCAGCACGAGCTTGTTGGGCTGGCCCCCGCCCTCAATGAAAAGCTCGAGAAGAGCTGGCTCGAGCATCAAGCACAGGCCGATCAGGATATCCTGGGAGCCGAGCGACTTCGCGAGCGCTGCCACCCGACACCGCTGGTGCGGGTTCCCCAGCTCGAAGGCGAAGTGTACGATCTGGCTGCCCTGCAACGAGTCGCAGGACATCTGATGGTCCTCTGATGCGTTCGTTCCGCCGAACGGAAACGGTCGTGCAGCGATCCCTTCTCTTCCTCTTCGTGCTGGCCACGAGCGGCTGCAGCCACCCGCGTCGCACCCAGACCCAGCTCTCCTCAAGGCCCTCCGGACCCCCGAGAACACCGCTCTGTGCCGAGGGGACTCCGCGGCTGAACAAAGAGGAGCTTTTCGCCGCCGGGACCGCCGCGTTCGGGGAGGAGGCGTTCGACGACGCCGCCCGCTGCTTTGGGCAGCTTGCAGAGCTGGGACCCGGAGACCACTACCGGAGCGAGGCCCTCTATAGGGCCGGAGTCTCCCACGAGCGGCTGCGAGAATGGGAGGCCGCCCTTGCCCGCTTCACTGCGCTCGCCGACCCGAACAGCCCGGAGGGTTACGCGTTGGACAGCGCCTTTCGCCAAGCGGAGGTCCTGTACCACCTGGGGCGATTCGACGACGCGCGCGGAATCCTGGATCGCATCGCATCGCGGGGCGACCTCCCGCAGCGGCGGCGGCTCGAGGCGCAGGTACAGCGTGGCGTCTGCGAGCTGGAGGCTGGAGATTCCGAAGCCGCCGAAGCAACGCTCCGGGGTGCGCTGGCAGCCTACGGTCCTCTGCGAGAGCTCGAGGAAGTGGAGGACTATTACCCGGCTCAGGCGCAGTTCTTCCTGGGCGAGCTCTATCGGATCCACTGCGAGGAGGTGCACCTCGATCCCAAGAAGGGAGCCGACACGCTCGGGAAAGACCTCGAATACAAAGCCGAGCTGCTGCTCTCCGCCCAGGGCCACTACCTCCGCGCCATCCGGATGAGCCATCCCTATTGGGCCACCGCGGCGGGAGCGCAAATAGGGCTTCTCTACGAAGCTTTATATGAAGAGCTGGTTCATGCCCCGCTGCCGCAGGAGCTCGACGCGCGACAGGCGGATCTCTACCGACAGGAGCTGCGAAAGAAGGTGCGGGTGTTGATGAGCAAGGCCATCACAGCCTACGAGCAGACGCTGGAAGCGGCGGAGCGCATCGGCTCCGCGGGTCCCTTCGTGGAGAAGACCCGCGCGAGCCTCAGGCGGATGAAGGCACTAATGATCGCCGAGGCCGACAGCTGACCGCTCGAAGCGCCACTGATCGCGCTTGAACCATTCCCAGAGAGAGGGATTGGCGGTCAGCGTGAAGCCGGCGGTCAGTGCCATCGGAGATCAGGCCTGGAACTGGCTGCTGTCCGGACGGCCGTTGGAAACAACCCCGCCGGTCGGGACCGGAACGGCCACCGGCACAGGGACAGCAGCAGCTTGGGCCGCCTTCCGCGCGGCGCGCTCTTCCCGCATGTTGGAGACCTTGTTCTGGACGTCGCCCTTGGTCTTCTTCACCCACTGGGTGACTTCGGGGCTGGAAGCAGCAACCAACGCGCCCGCGGCCAGGAGCCCCACGACCCCGCCGAAGGTCGCGCCCTTGCCTTGCTTGAACAGGAGGGCTCCGGACAGCGCTCCCAGCGTCACGCTCGCAGCGCCGAAAATGGTGACGCCGTTGGGCCGGCAGATTAGGGGCGAAAGCGCCGCGGGACAGGAAGGGTCGCAGACAGAAGAAGTAGGCATAGTCCCCCAATTATCGCAGCTGCTCTCTTGGGGTTTCGTCTCAAGAAATGAGAAGGGGCGCGAAACTCTCGCGCCCCTCCTCACCCTTCTCTCCGAATGCCTCTTCTAGCCCTGCTCCGCCTCACTCCGGGAGACGGATGTCTGCGCAATCGCGGCGATCTGGGCCGCGGCGCGCGCCCCCGCCGCGGTCTCGCCCTTTGGGTCGGAGGCCACCGCAGATTGCAGATCCCCGTAGCCTTCGTCGTCGCCGCTCCTCAACCGGAGCTCGCCGCGATGGGCCAGTGCCACGGGATGCAGCGGATCCAGCGCGATCGCGGTCGAGTAGGCCCGCAGCGCATCCGGCAGCAGGGTGAGCTTCTGGTAGACAGTGCCCAGGGCGGCGTGGGCAGCGGCGTCTCTGGGGTTCATCTCCACCAGCCCCTCAAACAGCACTCGGGCCTCTTCCAGCCGGCCGCTCTCCGCCAACTCGCAGCCCGCCTCGGCGATCGCGGCAGCCTGCTCCCAGGTCATTCCCTCCAGCTCGGCCGGGGTGAGCTCCCCTTTGAGGAAGCCCTTGATACGGTTCCAGAGCTCGTCCGCCTCGGAAGGAGCCGCATTGTCAGGCGTGGTCGTATCCATGGCTTAGGCTTTCCCCAGATTCTGGATCGCGTGGTTCGACATCTCGTTGTACTTGTTGGAGATGTTGCTCATCAGCTCGAACATCTGCTTCCGACGCTCGGTGAGCTTCTGCAGCCGGAGCTGGAGCTGTTCCATGCTGCTGTCCGTCTTGGCACCGTCCTCCTTGCTCATGCCCGCCTTGCGGCTGGAGAGATCGGACATCTGATCCATCACGTCCAAGATCTCCTTGTCCGCCCCGTCCGCAATCTGCGCGAGGACCGCTTGGATCTTCTCCTCGGTGCTCAGGTTGGGATTGTTAAGGATGCTCTTGAAGGAGTCTGGCGCCCTGCAGCCGGAGCTCTTTTTGTTGTCTCCACACGATAAGCCCGAGGTGGTGGTGGTTGTCGTAGTAGTAGTGATGGTGTTGGAGTCCGAGTGGCCGTAGGGCTTGCGATCGGTGGGACCGCAGTGGATGTCGCGGGGTGAAGGGTTGTCGACCTTGCGGCAGGGACCGTTGCCGTGGACCGGCCCGCCATGACCCACCGGACCGCTCCACGGGGGCTGCCGATCCAGCTGGCGGAGCACCAAGTCCAGATCCTTCATCGAGATCAGGCCGTCGACCTTGCCGTTCTTGGCGCTGTCCACCAGATCGCGCGTAGCCGGGTGGTCCAGCAGATAGCGGGCCGCCTCTCTTACCTGGGGTGGAACCTTCGAGCTCTTGGCCGCCTGGACCAGATCGCCCTTGCTGATGAGGCCTCGGCCAAGCGGGCTGCCCAGCTTATCGACGTCGTTGAAGTAAACTTGGAGGGTGCTCACCGCGTCTCGGAGCTTGCCATCGGGGTTGGAGACGCCCGCGGCCGACGGAGCGTAGCCGCGGAGCGAGCTCCCTCCCGCCGAAGGCTGATACTCGGTCTTGGCGTCGCCCTTCAGTGCGCTCGAAGCGAGCCCCACGGCCCCGGAGGCCACGGTGGCGAAATTGCCGGTCACCGCCCCCAGCCCCACCTTAGCGACGTTCTTCACGCCGGCCGGCAGGCCGAGCGCAGAGCCGGCCAGGTCAATGACCGCGCCCATTGGGTTGAGAAGACCTTGGGCCACTTTTCCAATCGTACTGAAGATGCTCATGACGTTTTCCACTACTGGCTCGGGGGAGAGAGGGTTGCGCGGAGCCGGCGCGCTGCACGGCCCAGAGCACGAGCGGTGCCAGCTAGGGTTTTCAGGGGCTTTGCCCGCCGGAGCAGTCGTTCCTGCCCCGCTCGAGAGACTCTGGGGTGAGATGGCAATCCAACCCGGGGGATAGGGGGTTAGAGTGGCGCGGATGAGAACGATGGGCTTGGACTTGGGAACCCGAACGGTCGGAGTGGCCATCTCTGACGAGCTCGGGCTCACGGCGCAGTCGGTGGTGACCCTCCGGGAGCAGGGGCTCAAAGGCTATCTCCGCTCCCTCTCCGAGCTCGCTCAAACCCATCAGGTCGACCGCATTGTGGTGGGGCTGCCCTTGAACATGGACGGCACGGAGGGCGCTCGGGCGCAGGCTTCGAAGCACTTCGGCGACGCGCTCGCCTCCGCGCTGCAGCTCCCGGTGGAGTACTGGGACGAGCGGCTCTCAACCGTCGGGGTGCAGCGGATCTTGATCGAAGCGGACCTCTCCCGCGCCAAGCGGCGCAAAGTGGTGGACCGGGCTGCGGCG
>JBGTHI010000902.1:0-2375 GCA_041746295.1 Myxococcaceae bacterium | reverse complement strand
CCCGCCTCTCTACAACCACCGGAAGGCCTGCGACACCGCGACGAAGGTCACAAGCACCATGTCGATGGCGTCCTCGTTGTCCAGTTGGCGCGTTTCCCGTGCAGATCGGTGCTCGCCCCGTTCAAAGGCCGTCGCCGCTGCAGCACAGGCCATCTCCAGGTTCCGCAGCATCGTTCGGTCCGTGTTGCTGGGGTTGCTCCGTTCGATCAGGGCCTCGAGACGCTGCTTGGTCGAGGCCTTGGGAATGCCGCTGAGCCCAGCTTCCTCGTAGAGGCAATCCAGGGCGTCTTGAAGGGCAATTCGGCAGTTATGACCGACCTCAGAGATCTGCTCCTCCGTTTGCGAGTAGAGGGCCAAGTCGAAGGCTCTCCTGAGAGAATCGGCAACGTGCGGCGCCCGGCCGCTGATCCGCTCTAGAGTCAGCCGGAATTGGCGTTCCGCTGCCATCGTCGGCGCTCCAAGAGCCCGCTCTACGAGCTGTCGCCCGCTGTGGGTGACGGCGGTGCTGCACAGAACGCGATTGTCCCTCGTAATCCGGACGTATCCGTGTTCCCAGAGCTCGGTCAGATCGAGGCGATCGAATTCCAGGTGAACGACCCCGCCCAGCAACGTGGACCTATCGCCCTTGGTCTCGACGTCCAGCTCCTTTTGTCCCATTGCCTCGCCGGCGGCCACTAGGCCTTTGAGCAGCGCGAAAGCATCAGGAGAGATGTCCGGGTCCATTGACTGATTGTGCCTCATGCCGTGGCTTTCCGTCGGGATCGAATGTAAGAATGGATCAGGTTCCCGCAGCGAGGCGTGCAACTGACAGAGGCGATCGCTGCGGACAAGGTTCTGAACCGGCTGACAAAACGTCAGCGAGAACGACTCATGCCACCGAGATCTCGAAGAACACCGCTACCCCATCCGCAACTCTCGGCGGCACAGCCAATTAGGCGCACCACTACGTTCCCTCTACCTCCCCACCTATGGCCGTACCCACGGATAGGCCTTTTCTTACCAGGCGGCATTTATGATCCCATCGAGTGACGCCGCGAATTCTTCCAATGCCTCCGGGTGATACTCGCCGTGATGAGTGGCTTGAGGAAACGTCGCTGCCGGCGGTCGCGCTCCTTCGAAGGGATCCCACGCCGCGTTCGGCGGTGAGATGACGTTGATTCGCGGCCCGTACTTCGAGACGCAGGCGACCACGACTTCCGCCGCGCCCGCGGCGAGGAGTAGCGTGCGGCCGCTCTCTGTCGAATATCCCCAGGTCAGGAAGTTATCGAGCAGCAGGACGCGCTTCCCACGGATCTTCCTGCGGTACTCCTCCCCGACCACCATCGTCTCCAGCTGGTTCCGGAGCGCCTCGGTATTGCTTTCCGCGCGAGCGTGTCGCGACTGCTTCGCGACCGTGTAGCGGATGAGGAGGTCGTCGACGTATTTGCTGCGCGAAAGTTTCGCCGCCACGTTGAGGAAGTTCCCCATGATGGCGTTCGGCGTTCCGGTGTGCCCTGGGTAGGTCGTCCAGTACTGCGAGCCGCCGAAGAGGTTGGAGTGGTAGACGCTGGCCAGCATATGGAGCATCACGAACTCGCGAAGCGACATCGGCGTTCCCCCGATGCCGGAGTTGACGTCATCTTTGAGCAGGTTCAGCAGCGCCTGCCGGGCGAACGGGACCCCGGCGCCATCGGCGTCGATGAGCGTCATGGCGTGGACCGGCCGACCGGCGGCATCCATCACGTCGAGGGTCCAATACCAGGGGTGTTCCTTGCGGAAGATGTGCCGGACAACGTTCACGACCCACGTCGGACTCGGTGCCCGCAGCCCGTACTGCCCGGCTTCACCGGCCCACTCCGCGTGGGCGTACATCATCGGGCCCCAGGACGCGGTGTAGATGTCGTGGTCGCTATCGCCGACGTAGAACAGTTCGTGCGGTTCGAAGCCGCTCACCTCGCGAAACTTCTCGGCCCAGAGCGTGCTCGGTTTCGCCTTGCCGACGTCGTTTCGTTCGACGAGGTGGTCGATCCGTGTCAGCAGCCCGGAGGCGTGCAGCTGCGTCCAGACTGGATCGTTCGACGCGGCGATGATCGTCAGACCCATCGCCTTGAGCTCGTCGAGCATCGCCTCGACGCCGGCTTGGGGGACATTCGTGGAGCGCGGCCAAGGTGGCGCCGTGGTGGTCAGCAAGGTGCCACTGACGTCGAAGACAATGCCCTTAATCGACACGGAGCACTCCGGCTAGTCGTCGTCCAGGCCGAGACGCTGGCGCACCAGTTCCAGGAGGTGCAGTCTATCGTCTCGCGTGAATTCGTCGTAACTGTTCACGCTGTCGATCGCCTTGAGAACGCTCCGAAAGGAGAATTCGGGGTTCGGACGCTCGGGCAACGGGAATC
>JBGTHI010000901.1:0-6640 GCA_041746295.1 Myxococcaceae bacterium | reverse complement strand
GCTTCGGGTGGTGCTGCCCGGCGCCCTGCCCGGAATCCTCACCGGCGCGGTGCTGGCGGTCTCGCGGGGTGCGGGAGAGGTAGCCCCGATCCTGCTCACCGGGGCGGCCTACTACCTGCGCGAGCTGCCCCACTCTCTTGGGTCGCAGTTCATGCACCTGGGCTATCACGTCTACATGTTGGCGACCCAGGCCCCCGATATCGAAGCGGCGCGACCCACGCTGTACGCGACCGCCACCGTTCTGTTGGGCCTCACCTTCACGCTCAATCTGGTAGCGGTGGCGATCCGCTCGCGGACCCGCAGGCGCGGTGGCGGGTTCCAGGGATGACGGCTAGTCCAACGAAGATCGAAGCGCGTGGGCTCTGCCTCTGGTACGGGCAGGAACTGGCGCTGAAGAGCGTGTCGCTGGCGATCCCGGGCAATCAGGTCACCGCCCTGATCGGTCCCAGCGGCTGTGGCAAGTCGACCTTCCTGCGTTCGCTCAACCGGATGAACGACGGAATCCCGGGCTTTCGGTTGAGCGGAGAGGTGCTGTTGGATGGCCAGGGGATCTATGACCGCCGGGTGGATGTGGTCGACCTGCGCCGGCGGGTGGGGATGGTCTTTCAGAAATCCAACCCCTTCCCCAAGTCGGTCTTCGAGAACGTAGCCTACGGTCTGCGCGTCGCGGGGGAGCGGGACCGCACCCGGCTTCACGCGCGGGTGGGGCGCTCCTTGACGGCGGCGGCGCTGTGGGACGAGGTCAAGGACCGCCTCAACGACAGCGCATTGGCGCTCTCCGGCGGTCAGCAACAGCGGCTTTGCATCGCCCGGGCCCTGGCGATCGAACCGGAGGTCCTCTTGATGGACGAGCCGGCGAGCGCGCTGGATCCAATTGCCACGGCAAAGATTGAAGAGCTGATCTATGCCCTCAAGAGCACCTACACCATCGCCATCGTTACCCACAGCATGCAACAAGCGGCGCGAATATCGGACACGACCGCCTTCTTCTATTTGGGGGAGTTAGTCGAGGTAGGTCCCACTGAAACCATCTTCACCAATCCGCGGGAGAAGCGGACCGAAGACTACGTGACCGGAAAGTTCGGATAGGCTTAATCCAGGTGTCAAAGAAACATTCCGACAAAGCGTTCGAGCGCGACCTTCGTGATCTCCGGGACAAGCTTCTGGCGATGGGCGGCAAGGTAGAGGGGCAGATCGCGGAGAGCATGCGCGCTCTGTCCGAGCGCGACTCCGCGTTGGCAATGAAGGTTCAGCGTGACGATGCCGAGGTGAACCGGCTGGAGATTGGGATTGACGAGCTCTGCCGCCGGATCCTGGCGCTGCGGCAGCCGGCGGCCAGCGACCTTCGGCTGATCACCACCGCGCTGAAGATCGTGACCGACCTGGAACGGATTGGCGACCTGGCCGTGAACGTGGCCGAGCGCGCCCTGGATCTCAACCAGGTGCCCCCCTTGAAGCCCTACGTCGACCTGCCCAACATGGCCGACCTGGCGCAGAGGCAGGTGGCGCGATCCCTGGACGCCTTTGTGCGCGCGGACGTGGGCATCGCCGAAGAGGTGTTGCGCGGCGACGAGGGGATCGATGCCCTCTTCCTCAAGGTGTTCAACGAGCTTCTGGACTTCATGGCACACGATCCCAATACCATCCGCCGGGCAACCAGCCTGATGTTCGTGGCCAAGCATCTGGAGCGGGTGGGCGACCATGCGATGAACGTCGCGGAGATGGTGATCTACATGGTTCGCGGCACCGACGTGCGTCACCCGCGCAGCCGCGAGTCGACGACCGCTCGGTAGGCGACCGAACGTCCTTGACGAAAGTTTCGCAACTGTTCCCCTGCTTGCTGAGGAGGGTGGCAAGGCTTGCCTTCGGGGCCCGAGTCGTGCGCATCTTGAGTTCTTCCCAGCGGAAAGGGGGCGTCCTGTTCCAGAACGACGGAAAGATCCTCGTAGTCGACGACGATCCGATGTGGCGGGAGCTCTGCCGCACCTACCTGGAAGAAGAAGGCTACGAGCCGCTGGTCGCCTCGAGCGGGGCAGAGGCCCTGGAAGTCCTCTCCCGTGAACCGTGCTCGGTGCTGTTGCTGGATCTCCGCATGCCCGGGATGAGTGGAACGGAGCTTCTGGAGAAGCTCCCGGCGGAGGGCCGCCCACGCGTGGTCTTCGTCACCTCTGCTTCGGGCGAGGAAGTAGGCCGCGCGCTGTGGAATGGACCTCACTACTACCTGCCGAAGCAGGCCTCCCCTGCGGAGCTGTCGCTGCTCCTGCAGGCGCTGGAGACACATTAGATCCGTCCTCCGCTCTTCGAGCTGTGAGCCCATGACGTTGAACAGATGAGCCATTCAGTTCAACCAGCGCCGGCGATTTCCGCCTTCGGGCGACAGTGGACGATGAGCCTGTCTCAGCTGGTTGCAGCTCTCGAGCTTGACGATTTCTAGTGCTCCGGCGGGGCGGTGGCCGGGAGGATCCGGCCGCCGCCGCCTCTGCCCGTGCTTAGAGCGCGCTCAAGAAGGCTCCCAGATCCTCGCGCTCTTCGCGCGTGAACTGGAAGCCCAGGTGGGCCTCGTAGTGCCGGACCACGTCCTCGAGCGTCTCAGCGATGCCGTTGTGGAAGAAATGACCTCGTGCCGCAGCGCCGCGGAGAGACGGCGTCTTGAACTTGTTCAGGTCAGCCCAGAGGCCGCTCCGAATACCCCGGCCACCATCGGTGGTCTGGAGGGTCTCCCCGGTGATCTTGTTCTGCAACGTGAAGACCGCCATGTCCGGCCTGGCGTGCTCGGGCTTCGAGACGCCGATGTTGAACAGCAGCCCCGCCACGTTCTGACCGTCATTGGCCGCATTGTGGCAACCGCTGCAGGAGCGGCCGTTGCCGGGGTTCGCGGCATTAAAGATCTCCTGCCCGCGGGCGATCTGAGCGCGATGGCGGTTGTGGTTGCCGCGCCACGCGTCAAAGAGGTCGAACCGGCCTGCCACCAGCGGCTGAGCGGCGTGGTGCTGCGGCCCACCCTTCGCGCCGCCCGCGCTCAGAAACCCGGCGCCGGGCGTGAAGAGCTGCGCCACAGACATCGACTTCTCGAACGCCACGATCTCGGTGACCACCTCCGGTATGGGCGCGGGACCTTGCAGCGCTCCGGGAATGATGCCCCTCACCTGCTTCTCGAGACCCGCGTTCAGGTCGGTCCCCACCGTGTTGGCCGCGTCCCACATCACCAGATGGGCCTTGAAGTTGGCGGTAGGGAGAGGCCGTCGGAAGAACTGCATCAAGGTCGACGTGCTCTGCCCGAACGGATCGGCCGAGGCGATGAGGTTGTATTCCGCCGTCGGCGATACGGTGATCCGGCGGATGAACTTGCCCTGCAACAGCATGGTGAAGTTCCGACGGCGATCCTCCTCGGTGTCCATCGGCGCGGTCTGCGAGTCGTCGTCGAGCCGGCCGGCAAAGATGGGGTGCAACCCATCGCTCTCCTCAAAGAATCGCCTCACCGTCGAAGGACGGATGCTCCAGCCTTCCGAAGGGAGGTGGCAGGTGCCGCAGCTCCGACCGTTGGAGCCCTGGACCTGGAAGAACTGATCCTGCAGATCGGTTTTCCCCTGAGTGCTGAACGAGGCAGAGAAGCCCTCGCGGTTGAGGAAGGGAAAGTTGTTGGGTATCGATCGGACTCGCAGCTCCTGTTCCGCGGTCTCCACCTCTTCCGACTCACCGCCTGCGATCTGGCCTTCCCCCCCACATCCGACGCCCAAGGCGATTCCAGCTGCGAGCACCGTGTTCTTTCCCAACTTGGCTTTCAGGCTTCTCATGTGCGTACTCCCCCTTCAACTACAGCGAACTGGCAATTGCTGCGTGACACTGGACAGGCGGAGCGCAGGTGGGCCCTGCTCCTGCGAAACGATCGGGCTAGCGGGTAGGTGATGGATGCGAGCGGTAAGTGTCCTCGTCGAGCTCTGCCGCTGAGACTGCAGAACTGTGAGCGACCGTGAATTGCTGCATGAACAGAATCTACGGAGGTCCAGGGCACGGTGACGAGGGTCACCACGGCTTACATCGCTGGCGCACAGCGGAGCTCTGGTGAACCCGACGAAATCGCAAGACGCCTACGTGAGCGACACGCCTGCGTGCGCAGCCCAAGATGTACCGAGCGCTCGTTCTGTTCCCTGCGGTTGGCTTCCTCTTCTAGAAGCGCTTCGACCCTGATGACTGCCTACCGTCGAATGCCAAGGGCACGCCAGGCAGGCCACAAACCTTTCGAGTCCCTGATCGCGGGGACGACTTACTACTGCCACGGGGCCTGCCAGAGCGTTCGTCCATAGCCGAAAGTCTCTTTAAAAGGCATGTAAATCGTTTTAAAGTGCTCTTAAGAGCATATATGACCGCCAAGAACGCACTCACAAGCAAGCCGCCCCACGCGATTGAGCAGGCGCTGAAACGCCTGGGGTTGAATCTTAGGGTCGCGCGTATTCGACGGGGCCTCACTGTGCGGCAGGCGGCCGAAAAGATCGGCACGGGCATTCGCGCTATCAGCGATGCCGAGAAAGGGAAGCCATCAACCTCAGTCTCTGTCTACCTGGCCCTGCTTTGGCTGTTTGGGCTGATGGCCGATGTCGAGCTTCTGGCCGACCCGGGCCGCGATGCCGAGGGGCTGAGCCTGGCCCTTCGTCGTGAGAAGACCCGCGCACGCCCAGCTCGGGGCCTCGACAATGACTTCTAAGACGGCACCCATGAGCTGCTTCGTCTACCTCACGCTGCCGGGACAGACCGGACCGGTCACTGCCGCCCGCTTTGAGCTGACGACGACCCGCCAGGGAGAACCCCTCGGCCGGTTGGTCTACGGCAAGAGCTACCTCGCGCGAGCGGACGCAGTCCCGTTGGAGCCACTCGAGCTACCATTGAGCGGGCAGACCTTCGAGACCCTTCAGCTCAACGGGGTCTTTGGCGCGCTCCGGGATGCAAGCCCGGACTACTGGGGCCGTCGGGTCATCGAGCGTCACGCAGGAAAGTCGATGCTCACTGAGCTCGACTACCTACTTCACTCACCCGATGACCGCGCTGGCGCCCTGTCCTTCGGTCTGAGCGCGACGCCACCGCCGCCGTTGCGAAAGTTCAACCAGACACTCGAGCTGGAGCACCTCCAGTCGCTCGCTGACGCCGTCCTTTCCGACCAGAACGACACTGACCCCGGTGCAGCGCAGGTCGAAGAGCTTCTCCTCGTTGGCACTTCGATGGGTGGTGCGCGTCCGAAGACGGTGGTTGAGGACGACGAAGGACTCTGGCTCGCCAAGTTCAACCGACCCGATGACAAGTGGAACAGCGCCCGAGTCGAACACGCGATGCTGGTGCTCGCGGCTGAGTGCGGCGTGTATGCTGCCCTCAGCAAGGTCGTCAGCGTCGCGGCACGGGATGTGTTGCTGGTGAAGCGCTTTGATCGCCAGAAGGTAGAAGCGGGCTATCTGAGAGCGCGAATGGTGAGTGCGCTCACCTTGCTCCGCGCCGGGGAGATGTCGAGCTCACGAGGCAGTTGGTCCTACCTGGAATTTGTAGAAGCACTTCGCAGGGCGAGTTCGACGGCCCAGCGCGACGCCCAGGAACTCTTCAAGCGGGCATGCTTCAACGCGCTCATTTCGAACACCGATGATCATCCGCGGAACCATGCTCTGGTAGCGATGGGCCGCGAATGGGGAATCTCGCCTGCCTACGACCTGACCCCGACACCACAGGTGAGCATCGAGCGCCGCGACCTTGCGATGACCATCGGCGACATGGGCCGCTGGGCGAGCGCCCAGAATCTCCTGTCGCAGGCACCGCGCTTTCTCCTGACCACAGAGCAGGCGGCGGCGATCATCAATCAACTCGAGGCAAAGGTTCGTGACGACTGGTACCGCGTAGCCCGGCGAGTCGGCGTTACCGAGCGGGACTGCGCCGCCATCGCTGGGGCGTTCTGCTATCCGGGCTTCCGTCTTCCGTTTAGTAAGTGAACCTGCCCCGACGCCGCCGAGCGGCGCCGAAGCAACGCCGGTCGAACGACTGCGCCCTCGTTCCTCGGCTTGTTCCCCGGGCCACGTCCAGAGGGCGGTGTTGACCGCTGTGCGGCGGGCGAGACCTCGCCATGCCGCCAATAACGCTGCTTGCACGCCTTCAATCGCGCGCGCAGGGCGGCGCGACTTTCCGGTCACCGCGTCCAAGTGAAACGCGTCCTCGTGCCGCGGGGAAGGATTGGGTAGCCGCTACGCTCATCCACGTCATCCTAAAGCCCGGCAGGGTCTTCGGCGCAGACCCCGGGGGAAACTCTTTCGGATCACCCAGATTGCCGCAACGTTTTGGGGTAGCGGCAAATCTCAAGGTTCCTTTGGCGTATTCGCTAGTTACGCGAAGAAGTACGTTCGATCAAAACGTAGCGCCTATTCTCACCGGGAGAAGAGAGCATCGGCACGAGCCTCGCAGAGGTACTGGCGAGCTTTTTCTTGGTCGAGCTCAGCTCTCGGTTTCCGGTGTTCGTCCACGTTCCGCTCTCACCTCCGGACCTATGGTCAGGCGCGTGAAGCTCTAGCCCGGATAATTCATACGCGGTGCGCGGATGAAAAGGATTGCGGGCGGATCTCCTTGATCTAGCTTGGGTTTATTCAGGACTCAGGCCACATCAGAGAGGGAC
>JBGTHI010000900.1:0-6027 GCA_041746295.1 Myxococcaceae bacterium | reverse complement strand
AGCGGGACCGAGGCGGCGGAGACCGAGGAGAAACTCTGGCCGGGCAGGGGAACCGCTGCCGCGCGATCGCCCGCCCTTCCGTCCACCCCTGCCTCCGTCCTTGCGTCCGCCCCCCCATCCGGAAGGAGGACGGCGCCAGATTCGGAGTCCGGCATCGCTGGGAAGCTATTTTGACACTTGGCGCATCTCAGCTTGGCGCCACCGGCTGGGATCCGTTGGCTGTCGATGTTGTAGCTCGTCTGACAGAACGGACAGGAGACTCTCATGGGCCTGACCATTCTGGCGCAGGAGCTGGGGGGCCTCAAAGAACCGGCGCTTGCGGGCCAGGCAGAGGCGCAGATGTTTTTCCCCCGCCGACAAGGCCGTGGTAGGCCCGTGGGTTTTGGCTTCTCACACCGATGCCCACCCCCTCCGCCGCGCAGCCTGAGCTCTCGATCGTCATTCCGGTCTACAACGAGGAGGAGCTCCTCGAGTCGGCGGCGGCGGAGCTGTGCGCGGGGCTCGATACGCGAGGATGGGACTACGAGCTGATCTTCGCCGAGAACGGCTCGTGCGATTGCACGCAAGATATCCTCCAAAGACTCAGTACCGCTCACCCCCGCATCCATTGGTTCCATTCCGAAAGACCCAACTACGGGACGGCGCTCAAGCAGGGAATCCTGCGCGCGAGGGGGCGCTGGGTGATGTGCGACGAGATCGACCTGGGAGACCTCTCGTTCTACGACGCGGCGCTGTCCCTGCTGCGTTCGGGTGAGGCGGAGATGGTGGTCGGCTCAAAGGCCGCCAAGGGGGCGCGGGATGCGCGGCCGCTGCTCCGCCGCCTGGCCACCCGTGCGCACAATAGGCTCTTGCGTATGGCGCTCGGCTTCCAGGGGACCGACACCCATGGACTCAAGATTTTCCATCGCACCGCGCTCCTCAAGGTGGTGGAGAGCTGCGTGGTGGACATGGATGTCTTCGCGAGCGAGCTGGTGATTCGCGCTTGGCGCCAGGGGCTGCGGGTGACCGAGATCCCGATCCAGCTCGCGGAGAAGCGGCAGCCGTCGATCCACCTCTTCAAGCGGATCCCGAACGTGCTCAAGAACGTGGCCAAGCTGGTCTACGTGGTCCGCCTGGGGGGAGGGTAGAGCGCACGATGGCCACGGGCTTGGCACTGGCCTCGGTTTCGGTCGACCTCGACGGGCTGAGCCACTACTGCGCCGTTCACGGGCTGCCCGGCTCGCTCCTCTCTCCCCGTGCGCGGCGGCTGATCTACGAGGTGGCGGTGCAGCGCTTCGCGGAGCTGTTCGCGGAAGTCGGGCTTCCTGCCACCTACTTTGCCATAGGCGACGATCTGCAGCTCCCGACCGCCAGAGAGGCGCTCCGCGAGGTCCACCGCGGCGGCGCGGAGGTGGGGAGCCACAGCGGGGCTCACGACTACCGGCTCTCCCGTCTGGCGGTGGACGAGATCCGAAGCGATCTCCAGAGGGCGCATCGGGCGATCACGCAGGCGGTAGGGGAGGCGCCGGTCGGCTTTCGCGCACCCGGCTACACCCTCTCGCCGGCGCTGCTCGGCCAGCTGATCGCTCTGGGCTACCGCTACGACTCATCGGTCTTCCCGAGCGCAACCTACTATGGAGCGAAGGCGCTGGTTCGCGGCTGGCTCGGGCTGCGCGGCTCTCCGTCGGCCTCGATCCTCGACTCTCCGCGCGTCCTGACCGCGCCGCGCGAGCCCTACCGTCCGTCAACTAAAGCGCCCTACATGAGAGGAGGGGCTCCGATCCTCGAGCTGCCGATCTCGGTCGACCCCCTCTTCGGTTGGCCGCTGGTCGGCACCTTCGCGGTCGGGGGAGCGCGGGCTCTCACCCGGCTGACTTACCGCGCGCTTAGCTCGACACAGCACCTCAACTTCGAGCTGCATGGGGCGGATCTCCTCGATGGCTCCGATGGCATTCCACCCGAGCTGGTAGCACGCCAGCGGGACCTGGGAATCGCTTGGAGGTTGAAGCGCGAGCGGTTGGCGGCGATTCTCGCGCGGCTCCGGGTCGACTTCGAGCCGGTCACGCTCGCGAACGCGGCGTCCAGGTTCGAGGCGGTTTCCGGATCCTGCGCCGGAAGAGAGCCGGAGAAAGGAGAGATCGATGCTTGAGAGGTTCAGCGACGCCGTCCGCGGCGGGTTGCGGAGGTGGAGCGAATCGGTTGCGGGGGAGCGTTTCCAGGCGGCGCACGCCGCGGCGCATGTCACCCGGGAGCAGAACGAGTTCGGGGTCGACCCGTTCGGCTTCGATCCGGAGTACGCGCTCGCGGCCATCGCGCCGATCATGTGG
Organism: Myxococcaceae bacterium; assembly: GCA_041746295.1. Taxonomy (GTDB): domain Bacteria; phylum Myxococcota; class Myxococcia; order Myxococcales; family Myxococcaceae; genus JBGTHI01. The sequence continues at coordinate 3,721 of JBGTHI010000900.1, read as the reverse complement.
CTGTACCGCTACTATTTCCGGGTGGAGACCTTCGGCCTGGAGAAGCTTCCCCAGCAGAGGGTGCTTCTGGTTTCCAACCATTCCGGCCAGCTCCCGCTGGATGCGGCGATGATCGGCATTGCGGCGCTGCTCGACGGCAAGCCCCCCCGGCCGATCCGGAGCATGGTGGAGAAGTGGGTCCCCTCGCTCCCGTACGTCTCCACGTTCATGGCGAGGATGGGGCAGATCGTCGGTACGCCGGAGAACTGTCGCCGCCTTCTCCAGAGCGAGGAGGCGATCCTGGTCTTTCCGGAGGGCGTTCGGGGCGTGACCAAGCTCTGGCCGGAGCGGTATCAGCTCCAGGACTTTGGCCTTGGCTTCATGCGGCTGGCTTTGGAGACCCAGACCCCGATCGTTCCCGTTGGAGTGGTGGGGGCGGAAGAGCAGTCGCCTGCCTTCCTCGACCTCAAGCCGCTGGCCAAGCTGCTCCGGATGCCGGCCTTCCCGGTGACGCCTCTGGGGCTCCCGATCCCCCTGCCCACCAAGTACCGCATCTACTTTGGCGAGCCGCTCACCTTCACCGGCCGGGCGGACGACGAGGACTCGGAGTTGGACCGCAAGGTCGCCACGGTTAAGGCGGCGATCGCCCAGCTCCTCGAGCGCGGTCTATCCGAGCGGGAACATGTCTTCTGGTAAGGGAGCAGACAGGATGCGTCCAGCGGTGGTGGTGACCGGGATCAGCGGCAACCTGGGGAGGACGCTGGCGAAGATCCTCCATCAGACGGAACGGGTGATCGGCCTGGACCGCAGGCCTTTCGTCGGCAAGCCGAAGGACGTCGAGATGCACGAGCTGGACCTCCGCAAGAAGAAGGCGGAGGACGTCTTCCGGAAGAACCCGATCCAGGCGGTGATCCACATGGGGATCATGCACGACCCGCGGATGAACGAGGAGGAGCACCACTCCTTTAACGTGGTGGGCACGACCCGGATCCTCGAGTACTGCGCGAAGTACGGGGTGAAGAAGGTCGTGGTGCTCTCGTCGGCCAATGTCTACGGACCTAGCCCCGACAACTCCAACTTCCTTACCGAGGACGCGCCCCTGATGGCGGCCAGCCGCTTCGCCGGCGTGCGCGATCTGATCGAAGTGGACATGCTGGCCCACGGCTTCTTCTGGCGCCACCCCAACATCGAGACGGTGATCCTGCGACCGGTCCATATCGTCGGGCCGAACATCAAGAACGCTCCCTCCAACTATCTGCGGCTGCGGTTCCCCTGGACCGTGGCCGGCTTCGATCCGATGGTGCAGTTGATCCACGTCGTCGACGCGGCGCGGGCGCTGGTGGAGGCGCTGCGGCCGGAGGCCAAGGGGGTCTACAACGTGGTGGGACCGGGAGAGGTTCCGCTCTCATCGGTCCTGCGCGAGCTGGGAAGAAGCTCCTGGCCGGTCCCACACCCCCTGGCGCGCAGCGCGCTGAAGCTGCTCTTTCAGTACCGGCTGTCCAACTTTCCGCCCCCGGAGCTGGATCATCTACAGTTCCTCTGCGCGGTGGACGGCGCGCGGTGGAAACAGGAGCTCCAATGGCAGCCGCAGTTCACCATGCGGGAGACGATCCGTGCGGTGATCGCGGACGACGCGCCGACCTCTCTGACACCGACGTCGCGCGAGGGCCGGAAGGCTTGGTTGACATCCAACCTAAACCCCTGAAAGTTCGATCTGGCACCGACCTTGCTTAAGCAACGCCGCAAGGTAGGAGATCCCATTGGGGGAGTTCCGGCGCACGCCGCCTCGGCCGGCCCCGAGGCGGCGTGCGATTTTTTTATGGCACCTGCCGTGCCTTCGGCTCCGCTTCCGTCCCCTCCTCCCCGTTGCTCAGCACCCGGGAGAAGGGCCCCCTCTCCTGGCGGTCGATGAACCAGGCGCCGTTCCTCTCCACGAAGTGGCTCACCACCTTCTCTTCTTCCTGGGTCACCGACGGCAAGCGGTACCAGCTCATCTTAGCGACCACGGTGCCAGACTTCCCATCGGCGTTGAGCTTGAGGTCCTCCAACTCGTAGTCGGTGACCTTGAGGTCGCGCTCGTCCCTGTACTTGGACACCTCGTCGAGGAACGCCTCTCGCCGGTCGGCGGTGAGGAGCTCGGAAGCGCCGCGCAGGTCGTTCCATCGCACCAGCTTGTGAAACTGGTCGGCGGTTCTTCGGAGCTGATCGGCGGTGTCGGACTTTGAGTGTGCGCAACCCGACAGCGCCGAACCCACCAGCAGCCACCGCCCCAAGCCGCGCAACATCGCCAAGATCATGGTGAAAGGCCTCCTGAAAAGAGGAGACGCTAACATCGGAGTGGTACGATCCCTACCCCAATGGCTGCGAAGTCACCGGTCGACCGGTATGAGCAGATGCTGGCCCAGGACCCCGGCTCGGCGGTGTTCGTGGAGCTGGCCACGGCGCTCCTTGACGAGGGGCGCAACGCGCGCGCCGCGGAGGTTTGCGCGGGCGGTTTGCAGCACCACCCCGATTCGGTCCAGGGCCATGTTCTGTGGGGCCGAAGCCTGATCGAGCTGGGGGACTACGGCGGCGGAGTGGAGCAGCTGGAGGTGGCGCTGGCGGCGGAGCCCAGGAATCTGACGCTCCACCACCAGATTTCAGAGTTCCTCTTGAACCGGGGGCTCTACCGGTCGGCCTTGAACGTGCTCCAACGGGCCCAGGCCCTTCAGCCGGACGACCCGACGGTCCGGCAACGGCTGGCGGAGGCGGAACGGGCGCTGACCGGCGATGACCTCTCGGAGCGGACCGAGCTGACCCAGACCGCCGGGATGGGGCTCCCGCTGCCGATTCCCCAAACCCCCAACGAGGCCGAGCTTCCACGGGTGATGCTCTCTCCCTCCATGGTGGTGGAGACGCGCGAGCGCGAGCCGGCCCAGCCCCCGGCAGAGAACCCAACCGGGCTGGGCGAGCTGGGCAGCGAAACCGAGCCGCGCTTCTTTCCTCTCCTGGAGGACATCCCGGATCCGGAGGCGACCGAGACCACACGGCCTCAGGACCCGGCCGAGCCGAAGGTCAGCTCGCAGCAGGCGCAGCGGATCGCCAAGGTGTACGAAGAAGAGCTGCGGGAGGAGCTCTCCCAGAAGGAGCAGCGGGCGACCTTTCTTTCGCGCCACGGCCTCAAGCTGGCGGTCTGGTCGGTGCTTCTGGTGGCGTTGGCCGCGGGCCTCTTTGCCTTCTTCACCACCCGCGCCAAGACGTTGGGCCGGGACATCCCCACCACGCTCGCCCTGGCCCGCAAGGCCGTCTCCGTGGATACGGGGCCGGCCTATCGCGAAGCCGTGGACGGCCTGAGCCGGGTGCTGGAGATGGACCGCTCCATTCCCGAGGCCTGGGCTCTGCTGGCCTATGTCCGCGCGATGCTCTACGCCGAGTACGGCGACGGCACGCAGAAGGGGCCGGCCGAGGAGGCGCTGACCCATCCCGGCGCCTCGGAGAATTTTCCGGGTCTCGCCCTGGCGGCGCAGTACTACCTCGCGCCCCGCGCGCAGCGGACCGAGCTGGAGCAGCGGGTGGTTCAGGCCAAGTTGGCGCAGCCGGAGCTGCACGAGATCGCTGGCACGGTGCTGCTCCGGCGCAAGCAGCCGATAGCAGCCCTGGAGCGTTTCAAGAAGGCGCTCGAGCTCTCGCCGGGCCAGGTCCGGTCCCTGGTGGCGCTGGGCGAGTACTATCGAGACCACAACGACTACGCGGCGGCCATGAA
>JBGTHI010000899.1:0-8788 GCA_041746295.1 Myxococcaceae bacterium | reverse complement strand
CGGCCGATGGGAAGTCTTTCAGCACGTGATCGCCGAAGGGGAGACCTACGTCCAGGATGAGACCACCACGCGCGACGACTTCCGGACGTACTGGTTCGCGCGCGGAGGAGAACAGTGGCTCGCCGAGCACGACGGCAAGATCCGGGGCGGCTACACGCTTCGCTCGAATCATCCTGGACGGGGTAGCCACATCGGAACCGCTTCCTAACATCGTGGGCGCGAGTGCCCGCGGACGCGGATTGGGCAAGGTGCTCGGTGAGCACTCGATAGTCCGAGCGCGTGCTCTCGGATTCGCAGGCATTCAGTTCAACCTCGTGGTCAGCACGAACGAGGTTGCGGTGCGACTGTGGAAGCGACTTGGATTCACGGTCCTGACTGCGCTGCCGGGAGCCTACCGCCACCAACGGCTGGGCTGTCCCGCGGAACGTGCACGGACGGCAATGGGCGAGTGGCCGAAGGTTCCCACCGACCCCGATGCGCTGGCCGTATAGTCGGCCTCGGAGGAACCGCTCTTGAGCGCGCTAAGAATTGTCGAGAAGCTGGAGCCAAAGGATTGGCTCGTCGTCATCGCTGCCGCGACCTCCATCGCCAATCTCATCACCGGCCTATATGCGGCATTCAGGTCAGAGTCGCGGAAGAGCCACCGGGAGATGCTAGCGCCCCTCTCGATCGAGTTGGGGGAACTCCTCCACGAGCTGGTGGCGACGTCGACGGTCTGTCTCAAGCGGATCGCGAATGGGCAATCGATCGAGAAGTGGCACGACCGGTCCACCACCGTCGCTGAGAACCTCAAGGCAGTGCGTCGCAAGGTCAAGTACCCGCTATGGGGGATAGATCACGCCCTCAACGTTCTTGGTCGCCTACCCTCGTGGCTCGGCCACTGTCGCGAGCGCCAAGATCAAGCGAATAGGCTGGTAAAGGCCGCCGAAGCGTTACGCTTGGCCATCGACAAGGCCATCGTGGCTTCCCTGTCGGCGGCCGGCTGTCGCCGTGACCAAGCCCGGAAGGTCTATCAAAGCCTTGCCTCGCTCCCCGTGGGCGAAGGCTGGATATGGGCTCCCGACCAGGACTTGCTTAAGCATGTCAGGTTTCCGGCGATCCAGACGCTCGATACGTCCAAGACTCCGCAAGCGGGCGAGGCCCGCGTCAATGCTCCCGTGCTTGCATCCGCCGATCTTGCGAAAATCACGAGGCAGATTGAGGCCATCCAAGCCGCGCAGGACGGCAAGCGGCCCAGGAAGGCTTCCGCGACCAAGCCCCGGCTCGTTCCTCCTCTTCCAATCGAAACCGCCCACACGTCAAAGGATGTCACGGCGACATCGCTGTCGCAGCTTGGCGCGGCGATCCTTGCAGTCAGGAAAGAGGCGGGCCTCTCTCAGGCTGAATTGGCAGCGAGGCTGAACCCCCCCCAACCCAATGTTGCCCGGCTCGAAAGTGGTCGGAGCAATCCCTCAACGACTACGCTGCATCGCATTGCCAAAGCGACCGGCCACAAGCTGGTCGTCACCTTCGCCCGCCGTGGTGGGCCTGGATAATCATCTTCGTCGCCGCAGCGGCAGCTTCTCTGGGCTCTATGGGAGGACGCTTTGGCACGGACGTGAACTCTGAGCTGGAGCGTCTTCGAGCCGGCTTTAGGCTGCTGCTCGTCTTCTACTCGCAGGAGTTCGGGAGACCGTGAGCCGGGCGCTGTAGCCCGCTGCCGCGAGCACCCGGATCAGCACGTCGGTAGAGATACCTCGCGTGTTGCCGTTGGCAATGGCTGTCACCCGAGTTCGAGAGGTGCCCGCGCGTTCCGCAAGTTGGGCGTGCGTCAGCTTGCGGCGCTCGATGGCCTTTATCAGGGCCGTGGTCAGCTCGGACCGGAACTCCATTTCAGCAGTATCCACCACGTCCAGTCCGAGAGCCTCCCCAAGCTCGTCAGCGGTATGGGTGACGACGGATTTGGCTTTACCCATTGCGCATCTCCTTGAGCCGTCTCCTCCCCAAAGCAATTTCGGCACTTGGCGTTCGACCGCTTTTCTTGATGAAACCGTGGAAGACCCACACTCCGTCATTCTTGGGCATCACGTACAGCACCCTGACCCAGTGACTCGCATCGTCGCAGCGAAGTTCGAATACGCCAGGCTCGATGCTCTGCATGGGGCGGCTGAGCGGCATTCCCAGCACTACGCCCTTCTGTAGGTCACGCAACGCCTCCCCTATCTCCTTTCGCAGGTTCACAGAAAGAGTCCTGACGAACGCGATCGCCTTCGGATGCCATTTGAGCGGCTTCAATGGGGACCATTGTGTCCTAAATTTAGGACATCAGTCAAATAAGTGTGGAGGTCAGGCAGGGAGCTTCAGCCAAGGCTCGACCTGCTGTTCAGGCCGAGGCGATCAGGTAGAATGTTTTGCTGGCGGCCGATCGCTGCCAGTGACCACTAGGAAGACGGCTGCCGTTGCAGGCGAAGAACCTTACCGCGTAGCTCGGTTGAGCGAGGCAAGTACTCGGCAGTGCCCCGCAGCGCCGGCTCGGCTTCTCCTAGGAGCTTGCGCGGTGTACCCGGTGAGCAGCAGGCCAGCCACCGGCCGAAGGACCGGTGGTGGAGGTGATGTCGGATGCTTGATCCCGGTTCTGCCAGTTGGCTTGGACTATTGCGAATTCCGGGGCAAGGCGATCACCGATTGGGACCGTGGAGTTGGTGGTGGCGGCCAACAAGAAGTAAGGCGGACGCTCGGCCATTCGACTTCGCTGGTCCAGCTGGCTGGCCGCCTGTCTCGATCAATTCGGAGCTTCCCGCGGCGCGATAGCAACCTTTCGGCCCTATGCGCTCGATGACGTCGACCCCAACCGGAGCCCGATTTCGGACTTCTATAACGCGGGTGACGCTGAAGTGGTCTTGTGTCAGGGCCTCCCGTGGGGAGAACATGACCTCGGGGGTGAGACCGACCTACGGTTCTTTCAGGCCCGCGACTTCAACACCCGCACCGGCGAGCTGGTGGACTTCCACCGGGTGACCGCCGAAGAGGCCGCAGCGCTCCAGCGGGGATTGAGGGCCGCCATCGCGAGCGCTCAGGTGGAAGAGAATCAGCGCGATCTGAAGGCGCTTGTCACCGAGCTTTCCCACGCTGTCACGGATCGCCCCAGCTTCGATCCCGCCCTTGTCCGAAAGGAAAGACATGGGTGGTTCACCGCCGATCATGGACGTCCCACGGGTCCCACCCCCCACGCCGACGATCCGCCCTATTCTGTAGGATGGAGAGGCGGTGAACCGGTCCCGCGGACCCGCAGGCTCGACTAATACCCGCCTGCGCCTGGCATTCCGCCCACCAGCGCCCGCAACCGCTCCACAGGAACGACTGGCCCCGCTTCCTTCTTGGAATCTGAGTGTTGCAACCATGCTCGATTCCCGGTCGATACATTGATCGCAGATCGAACATTGGAGAACTTGAGATGGCTGGAGTCGGTCCAGGTGCGGGGTGGGACGCTCTTAAGGAGAGCAATGCCAGGCGTCCTGTCCATCGCCGTGTGTCGTCGTTGGAAGGGATGAGCACCCTTGATCCGCGTGTGCCCGGCGGGAGCCCTGCTCTGGCTGGCTTCATGATGGGCGACGGTGTCAAGGTCGATAGGCGAGGAGTCGCCTTCGTCACCATGGGAACCTCGGTAGCGCCTACTCAGCGCCGAAATATGAGCAGCACAGGAGATCCCGACGACCTTCTGCATTATGGAGAGGATCCCCCCGTGGACCCGGCGCTGCTGGGGCTGCGAGATTCCAAATGGGTACGAGAAGAATATTACCCCCTGTACGTGGAGTTGGAACCAGGCAGCTTGCGCGTCGTCGCTGCGAGCAGAGACGACCTTGGCCTCCGGGTTCCGACGTTGCCGGACTTCTTCGATGAGTTGCAAACGAAGAGCTGGCTAGCGACAACACTAATGCCGGTAACTGAGCTCGTTGTCGGCGGACGGCCCGCACCGAAGTATGAGGGCGTGGCTGTACTGGGCGAGGACCACCTGGTCCGTGAGGTCAACCCTTACGGCGATCGACCCGTGACCTATTTCGACTACTCCCGGCAAGTCAATGACGTTCAGGCACTAGGTAGATTGGAAGGCGGCGACGATGGTCAGGTCAAAAGGCTTCGGCGCTATGCGAAAGAGCTAGAGCAGCTGGAGAGTCCTTTCGCGCCCAGCGCGTGGCTGCATGTTGGAGAAGTCGCAGAAGGAATGCTTGTTGATTTGGTGCAACAATTGCGTCGTGACCCCGAAAATACGGCACTGCGCGAGCACCTCGTGAACATTGCTCTGCTCGGGGAGGTGGCGAAGAGACACGCGATGAGAAAACCGCCGCCCTCTCTGCCTTACGACGACGTCATACACAACGATAACGCTATCTTCGACCTCACGAACGCTCAAATCAGAGGTGGAGCGTATATCGAACGCGAAGGCGATCTAAAGACACGGGTGGCCTTTGATGAACGCCGACGAGGGCTCGGACCGGACACCCATCCTCTCGACATTCCGATATAGGCAAGGCGTTCGATACGTAGGGCAGGACAGTGGCGCTCCTCGAGGGTCGCGGCGCGTCCTGCGGGAGTTACGATCCGGGCGACGTCGAAGAAAGCCAGAATGCTGGTGAGGCGGCGTGCCGCATCCGCGAACAGCTCCGGGGACCGTTCGCTATCTGCCTGCTCAACATGTTTCGCTGCCTGTCTGCAAAGTTCTTGGATCAGCGCTTCCGGGCGACCGACGACATCATCGATAATCTCGAAGTACCTCTCGAGGTAGGCCATGATTTGTTCCACCTCCAGATGCTCGAGGGCGCGCCTTCCAAAGAAGCTGCTTCAGCAATGCTTCCGGATCGCGACCAGGAGGACCGGCCCACCCGAGGGAATCACCCTGAAGGAGCACAGTCTTGACCTTCTTCGCATTGAAGTCGTCGAAGGTAGCGGTCAAAGCCTTCAGCTGACCTGACGTTAGGGCGGAGAAATCTATCCCGAGCCGCCGGGCGAAGAGGGTCAAGGCGATCCCTGGCCTTAGCACCTGGACCCTCTCGGAAGGCAGTAGATGGTCCCAGTAGTTTCGTGCTCCGCTTAGCGGGCGGACTCGAGGGCTGCGATCCTGACGAGGAAGTCGGGCCGGCAGCGATCGCGACCAGCGAAGCCACGATCGAGCCGGTGAGGGGACGGCGACTCGAGAACACCTTCATCCAGTAGGCCAGGCCAAGGCGGCCAAGGTACCAGGAGCTTCTCTTTTCTACGCAATAAGTCGAGGACGTGGCCTCGGGAACCCTGGCGGTCAAGCGCTTCGATGATGCAGCGATCGGCTTCCCGGTGGAGGTTCGGACCAGAGGCTAAACATCTGCTCTCTTGGTACTCTATGGAGATGAAAGATGCCTGGGATCCCCGGCGGCGAAGATCGCGGACATCGGAGAATTTTATCCGCGGCTGGGCGGCGTCCTCGCGGTGGTCGTAAGGCTGGGGAACCCCGTCGCCCGGCGACCCCTCCATCCGCGGGCGCTGCAGGTGAGACCCCTCTCCACCGATCCGCGGTCAGAAGACAGGTGGACCGCTGCCTGTTGGAGTTCAAGGAGATTCTCGAAAGGGTGTCGGCCGATCAGGGCACGCGCCGGGGAGCGATCGACCGGATCGTTCAGAGCCAGCCGCTGGGGGCGTCCATGACCTATCTGGAAGAGATCCAAAACACCTCGCTGGCTTTGGGAAAGCTTTTGGAGGATGCCAAAGCCCGCTTGGAAGTGGTCCAGAGCCAAGCGTACCCTCCGAACGGTTGGAGCTGGGTATTGAACGCAGCGACCGGGCAGGGGTATCGGCGAGCCCATCAGCTGCTGGTGGGGCCGACTAAGGGAGGCGGCCCTGAAGAGATTGCGCTCACTACCCTGGTGGCAAGGGTCACGGCATCAGATCAAGCTGTGGGGGAGAAGCTCTCGACCTGGTCGTCCGCCGTCAAAAGTAGGAAGGAGTTCCTCCAGAAGCTCGATCTGGCACGCGAAGCGGTGCGTTCAACCCGTACCGCTGTGACGGATCTGAGCGCTTCGGGTTGGGGGCCACAACGCCCGCGCGGAGGACTGAGCGCCTTACGACGACTGCTCGAGGAGCTCGAGAAATCGCTTGCCGAGGAGGCGTACCGACTCGAGCACAATCCCATGGGATTGAATGAGTGGACGACCCGGCGGGCCCCCACTTATCTCGTCTTGACGCGTGCATTGGAGGCCGTTGGCGGTGGCTTCCTACCGAGCTTCCAGCTTGCCACCACGTTGTTGGATACCCAGGAGCCTTCTCGGGGGTGGCTCGACCAAGAGCTGGAAGCCGTCTGCGAACTCCTGTTGGAGAGCATCGATGATACGGGGCGCGAGATCGCGAAAGTGACCACCCCTGAGCAGTTGACCGAAGCGATCGAGGCGCTGAATTGCAACGTGGTGGACGTGCTCGAAATCCAGCGAACGATCCGCCGCAGACTGGGGCCAGCCATCGGAACTCTAGCAACCCTCATTGAAACGCTGGGGTCGCACGAAGGTGAGACGGATTTGGCGGGGGGCTTGATCCGGGATGTCGCGGTGCTGTACGCCGTGCAGCGAGCGCTACAGGATGGGCGGATACCTGACGCGAGAGCCTTGTTGAACAGGACCTTCACCTCTGAAGGTCCGGAGGGATAGAGCAGGGAACGCTGCGGAGGAGCCCCCGTCTAGCCCCGCCAGGCCTAAACATCCGCTCTGTTGGTACTCCTGGAGATGAAAGATGTCTCAGATTCCTGGCGGCGGAGATCGTCAACTTCGGAGAATTTTATCTGCTGGCGCGGCTGGGCAGCGTCCTCGCGGTGCTCACCAGCCTGGGAAACCCCATCGCCCGGGGTGGAACGTCGCCAGGGGTCAGGGGTACCAGAAGGTCTATGAACAGTTGACGAGACCGAGCCGGGAGGCCGGCCTTGAAGACCTTACGCCCGCCAGCATTGTTGCGCGGGCCTCGGCGTCGAATCAGTTGGTGGGGGAGCAGCTCTCTGAGTGGTTGGCCGCTGTCGAGCAACGGGGCCAGGTTCGCCAGGAGATCGGTCCGGCGCTCCATGAGCTGGGGGCGAGCCGTACGGCGGTAGCGGAGCTGATCGCTTCGACCGGTCCCGGAACTCGAGTTAGAGAGCTGCGCGTCCTGCGCGGGATGTTCGAAGGCCTCGAGAATTCACTTGCCCGGGAAGAGCGGCGCCTCGAGCGGGATCCCGTTGGATTGCGTGCTTGGGCGACCGATCGGCTTCCGTACGAGGCGGGCAGATTTGAGCGGGGAATGGTGCCGCCGCAAGAGGCGGGGATGGAAGCGTGCGGCCAATCGCCGCGCCTGAGCCGCCGTCTGCCGTGGAGGACTCACTTTCGTCGGCGGCTCCTGCTTAAGTGATTACCTATGAGTCCCCTTGAGGCTCACTCCAATAGAGGACGGAGTTGGTCGGTACCGGACCTCCACGCTGGAGCCGAACCTACTCCCTCGGCTCCCAGCGCTGAATTGGCTAAGGCGGCCATCCGGCCATTCGACTTCGCTTGTCCAGCTGGCCGTCCATCTCGGAAGGCCGTATGCTTGGGCTGGAAAGGTTGAAGTATGCCGCGTCCCATCGGCGAACAGGCGCCCCCATCGGGCACACTCGTCACCCCTAAGTTGGCCGATGCGCCGGCCGCCGAGCTGAATGCCGAGCTGCTTCTCAAGCTGGAGGAAGAGACTCGGATCGATGAGGCCGCGGCGGAGATCCTTGAACCCACGGGCGTCAAACCGGCCACGAAGCCGCGCGACCGCTACGACCTCAAGGCTGCGGCGCTCAAGGCCGCTCAGCTGGACGGTGGGCCCGGGAAGCTGATCCGCCGTCCCGGTATGGTGGACGGAGAGGCGCCACTCAGCGACGAAGAGGAGGCCACGCTCAACTACACGTTGGCGATCCAGCAGGGATTGATGGACCGCGACAGCGTGGGTCCGGTCTTCGGCGGGATCTTCGGGGGCGAGGGACCGGTCTGCTCCTGGGCCACACCCTTGGAGAAGCTGGTGGAGGCGCAGCGGCTCTACCGAACGGAGGAGAAGAGTGGCGAGGGTTTCGGCGGGACGCGGCAACTGCTGTCCTCCTTCCTCACCGACGTGGATGCCACGCTCAAGGCGGCCCAGAGCTCGTCGAGCCCCGATGCCAAGCCACTCAAGCCCTTTGAAGAAGCACAGCTCTGTTTGGGAAAGGCGATCGCCCACAATGCCCTGGGCCTCACCTACGTCACGCCCTGGGAGCGCTCCTGGCAGAGAGCCCTTGAGCAGCACGAGCTGGCGCTGATCCAGTTGCTGCGGATCGAGGCGATCGTCGCGATGGACGGCGCGCCCGACGCGGTGGTCCGGCTCCGGCAACAGATTCAGCAGTGGAAACAGTTGATCGAAGCCAATCGCGCCCGCTGTCTGCCGGTGGAAGCGGCGATCGAGGTGCTCTGGGAGCTGCTCCAGTGGCGGATCGAGCAGGCGAGAGAAGAGCAGGAGCGGGCCTCCGAGGCGCGGAGGCGGCAGGCCGAAGATCTCAAGGCGCACTACACCCAGGTCTGGATCCGCGCGGATCAGCTGATGAAGCGGATCCTCGGCATCGACGGGGGGCGGCCCCTGGTCAAGCGGTCCTGGGAGTCGCTCTCCGATGAAGAGCAGGGACGTCTGGGGGCGGCGATGGCCTACGCGCGGGAGACTTTCGACGCCTACGGCCGCCGCTTCCGCGACGTCGATGGCCGTTTCCCGGCCTTCTACGAGCTTCAGGCGATCGATGGAACGGCGCGGGGCGATCAGGCCGCCGTGCAGGAGG
>JBGTHI010000898.1:0-2828 GCA_041746295.1 Myxococcaceae bacterium | reverse complement strand
TCCTCGCATCGACCTCGGCCTTGCGCCTCTGCAGCTCGGTCAGCGCCTCCCGCATCTCCTGCACCGAGCCCTCGAGCGAGGACTTGTCCTTGAGGATGTTGGCCAGCTCGTTCTCCAGCTGCGCCACGTGGCCACTCAGCTTCTTGGATTTCTGCTGCTCGGCCTTCAGGGCGTCCTGAAGTGCCGCATTGTCCTCGGCTAGGTTCCGCCGCTGGGTCTCGAGCGTCTCGTAGCGACCTTTGGTGACGCAGCCACTGGCCAGGATCAGCATGCAGAGACAGGAGAGAAGGGGACGGCGCACGGTGTAGGCTCCTTTCGCGATGAGAGCGCGTGGAACTCTACCGCAGGATTTGGCAGGGGGAAGCTTCAGCTGGGAGGGCCGCCGCTCCACCGGATGACCTCGTCCGGACTGCGGCTGGCACGTGGCCGCACGCCGGCTAGCCGGACGGTCAGGATCAGATGATTGGATCGGGCGTCGGGGTTACGGTTGAGGTAATGTTGCCCGGTGACCGGGTCGTAGTGCTCCAGATACTCCTCGGGCACGCTTCCCATGCCGATCACCAGGGTGGAATTGGGAACGACCCACATCGAGCCGCCTCGACCATCGGTGTGGAGCATGGAAGCGGTGGTGACCGTCTGGTCGGGTCGGGAATGGCGTCCGTCGCGAAAGCGGGTCCCCCACAAGGCGTGCTTGCCAAAGCTCCGGTCGATGTCTCCCAAGGTGACGTAAGGCCGTCCCGTCTCCCGCGACTCTCGTCGATCGAGCGTGGCGTGCAGGCCTTCCTGGCCCGCGATCTCTTCCGAATTCGGCTCGGCGTTGTTATCGCCGATCGAGAGCACTCCCTCTACCTCTGGCTGTCCCTCCGCTCTGTCCAACAGCGCGCGGAGGCGGCGGGCCGCCTGAAACCGGGACTGCTCGGCAAGTATCGCCGTGTCACCGCCCTCTTTTCCCCGTGCAGTGAGATGCTGCAGCACGAGCGCAAGCTGCCTCCGGGCAGGAGGGTTTCCGCGGTGCTTGGCTTGAGGCAGGCCGAGGCGGATCTCGATCAGAGGTCGCCGGCGTTTGCCTATTTCGAGGTCGCGCTCGGTCTCCACGCGGTGAGGCGCTATGGAATCGATGAGGAGCTTGGAGAAGACCGCCATGCTGCGCGGGCTGCCCAGATCGATCGGCTCCGCTTGCATTTTGGAGAACGGCGGAAGCGCGCTGAGCGCTTCGAAGAACTCCCGGTCGATCTCCGCGAAGCAGATGACATCGCCGTCGAGGTTGAGGTAGTCCGCAGCCACGCGCTCCACCCGTTCGCGGAAGACCTCCCAGGTGTACCCCGCCTCGACCGAGAACTCGGTCGGTGGTTCACCGGGTTTTGCCATGTTCGGCTTCGGGGCGCAGGCATTGTCCAGGTTCTGGAAGAGAATCTGCAATTGGTCTCGCGTCTTGGGATGCAACGGCGTGACCACCATCGCGGCCGCCGCAGGGCTGACCGGCTCTAGTGCAATGCGGCATTTCCGCAAGAGCTCGAAGCTGTCGACGTTCCCAAGGAGCAACCGCAGCGGCGAAGGTCGGCCTAGGCCTCCAACCGTGTTGCGCAGACGTCGACCAGCGTTAGCGACACCCTGCCTCCAAGCAAAACGCCCGGGGTGGGGTGACTCTGTTCGTGCAGCTCGTGCCGTCGACTCCGACATGGGGGTGCTGCGGGTTACCCCGCCGGATTCCGGAAAGGAATCGACATTGATTGCGCGCGGTCAGTTCTCGACGTTTTCGCGCTTCTCGCGCTGAGGAGCGTTCGGGAAGGCATCCGCTCTCCGGAGCCGCGCGACGATTGGGAAGTGGTCGCTGATGCCGTCGTCGTTGACCACCAGACCGCCGACCTCGCCCGGAACGAAGAAGGGGTTGGGGTCTTTCACCTCGTCGTCCTTGCGGAGCGCCGGGTCCGCCACCACCGCGGTGGAACCGGGGATCCAGCAGAGCCCGGAGCGACCGTCGACCAGCGGACAGGAGACCAGCAGCTGATCGAAGCTGTTCCAGGCCACCTTGCGGTCCCAGTAGCTGGAAGCGATCTGGATTCCCCTGCCCGGGGCCAGCTCGCCATCGGCGGCCTTCATCATCTTCAGGCTCTCGGTGGTGTTGTAGACCCGCCCATCGGTCGACTCGGAAGGCTCCGGTGCGGCATGCAGACCCCGGGGGCTGGCAATGGAGGGATCCTCCATGTCGTCGTTGAAGTCTCCAACGATCACCACCGCTCGCCCCGGATCGCGCGCCAGTGTCTCCTGCACCAGCCGCCGCTGCACCGCGCCCGCGTAAACCCGCTCCTCTACGTTCTCGTTCCCCCCACCGCGCCACATCCAATGGTTGATGAACACGGTGAGTGGCTCGCCATCGGCGTTCAGCGTCACTTCCAGGAGCTCACGCGTCTTTTCGCCTGACTCGGAGCCGGGTAGATCCAGGCTGTGCAGCTTTGGCTCTTCCAGCAGCGGGTACCGCGAGATCAGCGCCGGGTGCATTCCGTATTCGTCCGAGGTCTTGAGCACCACGCGAGTGTCGTAGCCCAGGTCGCGCAGCGCCGGCGTATCGGCCAATGCATCCAGCGCCTTCTGAGAGCCCACCTCGGTCAATGCCAGCACCTCCGGTCCGACGCCGCCGTTGAGCCGGCGGATCTCCGTGCCCAGGTTCTCCGAGTGACGCCAAAGGTCCTCAATGCTGTAGCTGGAGGGCAGGAGCAGCTCGGCGCGATGAACGCCCGGCTCCATCAGCTTTTCCGCGTTCCAGTGGGTGACCATCAGCTCCCCCGGTCCGCTGGGTGCATAGGGGTCCAGAGGGCGCAGCGGCATCG
>JBGTHI010000897.1:0-2622 GCA_041746295.1 Myxococcaceae bacterium | reverse complement strand
CCTCGGCTTCGACATCCTGCACCTCGTATGCGAGTCCTGTGACAAATCCGGGCTAGGCTAGAGGCTCATGAGCCCTCCCGCTCCGGTCGCCTCGCCGTCTGTCCCTCCCCCGCCACCCACCGCGGCGGACACCCCGCCCCTTCCGCCTTCCGCCGATGAGGCCCAGCAGCGGATCGCTGCGATCGAGCGGGAGCTCCGCTTTGGCCTGCCGCCGCCGACCGCCGCGCTGCTCTTCCATGAGATGGGAAGGTTGTGGGAGGGTCCGCTCCAGAACCCGCGCAACGCCGCGCTGGCCTACCAGAACGCCTACAAGCTGGCACCGGACCTCCTTTCCAACCTCCAGGCCGCTCGCCGGATCTTCTTCGACGCCGGCAACTGGCAGATGGTGGTTCAGCTTCTGGACGCCGAGGCGGCTGCCGCATCGGACGATCACCGGCGGCAGACCCTGCTGGTGGAGAAGGGGCTGATACTGGAGCAGCGGCTCTCCCGGCTGGACGAGGCCCGTGCGCAGTACCAGCGCTGCCTGGCGCAAAACCCCACCGATCTCGCGGTGCTCACCGCTCTGGAGGGCGCCTTCGCCCGCTGCGACGACCCTGAGGCCTTGGTCGGGGTCTACCGCCTGCTCTCCAGCAGCCTTCAAGAACCCTCGTTGCGGGCGCACTACCTGACCAACGCGGGGCTGCTGCTCGAGCACCGGATGCAGCGGCTGCCAGAAAGCGCCACCCTCTTCCGCGCCGCCTTCGCGCTGGACCGCCAAGCGCCGGTGCTGCTCTCGGCGATGATCCGCCTGGCTGAGCGCGAGGCCGATTTCTCGCTGGGCGACGGCAGCGAGCTGATCTCCGCCCTCACCTCCGAAGCGGAACGGCTGGGAGACGGCTCCGGTCCGACCTACTTGCGGATCGCTCGGGTCCATCAGCGGCTGGGCCGGCCCAATGAAGCGCTGACCGCCCTACTCACCGCACGCCACCTAAGTCCCCGGGATCCCCTGATCCTCTCGGAGCTGGCGGCGATCTACCAAAACCAGGGCCACCACGGGGAGCTGGCCGAGGTGCTCACCGCCTGGGTGGAGGCGCTCACCGGGCCCGCGGCATCCGCACAACCGCAGCCCCTGGCGCATGAAGACGAGATCATCGCGCTCAACTTGAGGCTCGCCGCCCTTTACGAAGAGGCGCTCAAGCGGGACGGAGATGCGATCGCCCAGTACCGCGCGGTGCTCAGCCGCTCTCCTGGCCACACCAGCGCCCTCGCGGGCCTGGGCAAGCTGTTTTACCGAACCCAGAATTGGGCCGCTCTCCTGGCGGTGTTCGAGGCCGAGGCGGCCGCGGCGTCGGAACCCAAGCTGAAGGCGGCCCGGTTGTACAAGGCGGCGGAGACCCTGGAAGAGCGGCTGGGGCGCAAGGAAGAGGCGATCGCGGGCTACAACCAGTGCCTTCAGCTGGAGCCCGGCTACCTCCCCGCACAGAAAGCCCTGGCACGGCTGTACCAGAAGCTCGGCCGCTACGCCGAGCTGGTGGGGCTTCTGGAGGCTGATTTGGCCCAGCTCGGCGATCATAGCTTGCCTAACCAGCCTAGCCTGCCTAACCAGCCGAGCCTGCGCGGCCAGCGACTGATGCAGATGGGGCGGATCGCGTTGATCTACGAAGAGCGGCTGCGGGATCCCCAGGGTGCAATCGACTACTGGAAGAAGATGCTGGATCTGGAGCCGGACCACCTTCCGGCGCTCCGCAGCCTGGCCCGGCTCTATGAGGCCTCTGGAGAGTGGCTGGAGCTGATTCCGGTCCAGGAGGCCGAGGCGCAGCTGTTGGGTGACACCCGGCAGCTCCTCACCACCTATCACCGCAGCGCGGAGCTCCTGGAGGAGCAGGTCAAGGACGTTCCCGGCGCGATCGCCGCCTACGAGAAGGTTCTGGCGATCTCCCCCGCCTACCTGCCCGCGCTCCGCGCCTTGGGACGGATCTATGCCCAGGAAGGGCGTTGGTTGGAGCTGATCCGGATGTACCTGGCCGAGTCGGAGTCGGTCTCCAGACCGGAGGCCGCGGCGAATCTGGTGTTCAAGGTCGGGGAGCTCTACGAGAACCAGCTCCGAAACGAAGCGGCGGCGATCGCCGCCTATCACGAAGCCCAGGCGCTCGATCCACGGCTCTACGCGGCCCTGCGCGCACTCGGCCGAATCTACCGGGGCCAGAAGGCCTGGGATCAGCTGATCAACGTGCTTCAGGCGGAGGCGGCCAGCCGGAACGATCCTTCCGAGCGGGGCCAGGCGCTCTTCCAGGCGGCGGGCATCTGGGAGGATGCGCTCGGCGCCACCGCCCAGGCGATGGCGGCCTACGAGGAGGTGCTCCATCTGATCCCGGGCCACGTCCCGTCGATCCGGGCTCTGGAACGGCTCTATGGCGCGAAGGGCGATCTCAAGGCTCTGGTAGCGGTGCTCGACCGCGAGGCGCACGCCGCGGCCGCCGCCAAGAATCCGGGTGCGCAGCTCTCCGCTCGGCTCAAGCTGGCCAGTCTCTATCTGGATCGGCTGGACGAGCCGGCTCGCGCCGCTCAGTGCTGCGAGGAGGCTTTGAGCCTGGACCCGCAGAACCTGTTCGCGCTCAAGCTGCTCGAGCGCATGCGGGCCCG
>JBGTHI010000896.1:0-3627 GCA_041746295.1 Myxococcaceae bacterium | reverse complement strand
AGTAATGCTCCTTGTTCAGTGGACAAGCGGCTTCACCCCTATACTTGATCCGTGGCCCACCCCAGGTCGCATCGAAGTTGTCAGCGCGGAAGATGGAGGTGGACGTTCGTTGCTCCCGCTGGTTGACGCGGGCGGCACCTTCGTCCGGTCAACGGGTGGCACTTCCGAGAAATCATCCCGGTGGATCCTCCGGCTCCAACCTACCGGCAAAACCGTGAAGACCATTGGCCGGCTAGATCTCACATGGAAAACTGTGCGTCCGGACTCGATCACCCCAATGAAGTTCGATAACCCGATTGACTCAGAAGGTGTGACGCGTCGGGTGGGGCCTTTTACGCTTACCCTCGAGAAGTGTGCGCGGGACCCCCGAGGAGGCTCAGGACTTGAGACCATACTCGTTCTTCGGATGGATAATTCCGATGTGACGCCGGAGCTCCGCCGTGACTTGACGGAGGTGCCCCTCGACCGCCGCGTCTTGAACTGGGTCAAGGTGGACGGAGTGTCCCGCCGCGAGCTGTTCAGGTCCGTCGTGGATCCAAAGGATCCGAACAAGGCCACCTTCAGAACCTATCTTTCCGGCCAACTGCCGAGTACGGTCAGTTTCCACGTGGCTACAGGGACAGCCTCCCTTTCGGTCCCCCTCCGTTTCAACGGGGTCCGTTTGCCCGAGGAGGGCCGATGAGCCTGCTGCTGTCCATGTTTGTAGCGGTTTCGGCCCCGCAGGAGGTCGATGTCGACCACTTGGTTGAGCGCCTCGGTCATGAGGATCCCAATGCTCGCGATGAGGCTGAAAAGCGGCTGCTCGAGATCGGGGAGCCTGCGCGGCAGGGAGTCTTGCGGGCTGCTTCTTCGTCGGATGTCGAACCCCGCACTCGTGCGAGTCGGATCCTCGCCGCATTGGACCTCGCCGCGCTCCGTGGAAGATCCCTGGGGCCCGCTTGGAAAGTTTCCTTGGCCGAAGGGGAATACGTCTTGGGGGACCTGCGGCGCGCGCTCGCGGCTTATGTCCCGGTTCCATTGGAGATGCCCGCGACTCTAGCTGACTCCCGCGTCCGGCTCGGTAAGGCAGAGGGGACTCCAGAGATCCTGACGTAGCCCTTTCCAAAATGTCCCCTTTTCGGCCTATGGACCCGGTTTGACGGCGAAGCGGAGCCGTAGCCGGGTCCCCGGGAAAGCGGTGCCGACTCGATCCAAGGCATCGCAGAGGCGCGCCAGGACCCGGGTCTTGTGTGGCGAACTCAGCGGAGTCAAAGCGATGCGCAGTTCTGTGTCGGTCACCTTGATGTCGCCCGCCGAGGCCAGGATCGACTGCACGAGCGTGCGGCCTTCCTGATCGACACGGCAGTACCAGGGCCGGAGGGTCTGGACCAGTTCCCCCTCTACCTGATACGCGACCATCTTCAGGAGATTCGTCAGGTGCTTGCGCTCGGTGGCCAACTTGACCACGGCCCCTCGGGTGATCTGCTTGACGGGGATCCGCTGAGGCAATTTGGCCCGGCGAGCACGGAGGCGCGTGAGGCGTTCCCAGGTGGTCTTCATTCGCTTGCTCATCCCGGCGAGGGCGATCTTGAAGCCGCGCATGGTTGGGCGGCGGGCTTCCTCGTTGAGGAGGGCCTCGCCACCCAACTCCGCCGCCGCACGGTGGAGTTCAGAGCGCGCTGAGCGGATCGCCTCATCCAGATCCCGGCGCGCCGGGTTGGGGACCTCCCGTTCGGGATCCGCGGCTTCAGCGGAGTAATCCGTGAGGGCATCCAGGGCGTACTCTTCCCGCAAGTACTTGAAGAAGTTCTCCTGGCGCCAGCGTTCGAACATCCGAAAGGCCACCCTCGCTGCCGACAGATCCCGGCGCGAGGTGACGATCGGGGTCTGATGGCCGGTCTCCGTGAGGCGGGTGACTTGGCGCAGCCGCAGAGCACCCTTCAGAAGGCGGATGCCCTGATCGGCGAGTTGGTAGCGGACCCTGCGTCCGTCGACCCGGCTCTCGTGTGTCCGGAAGCGCGACCGAGCCACCTTCCTCGAGCGCCCCTTGCGGTAGGTCAAGAAGTCGAACCCATCGGCGATCAGCTTCTGGAAGAGGATCGGGCTCCAGCCACCCCTGTCGAAGACGACGGTGACCCGGCGCTTTCCGACGAGAGCGCGGACCTCGGCCAGAAGGCGTGGCAACATCTGGCAGAGGCCCTGGTTGGCCTCAGCGGTGACGACGAAGAGGGGCTCTCCTTCCCGATCGTTGGCCCAGTAGTCCGTCGTGGCCGGCAGGGCGATGCGCATGCGCGCCACGTGGGCCTTGGGGAGGGTCTTCCCCCCATGGTAGACGCGGACGTGCCCGTCGAAGTAGAGGAAGCCCATGGCCTTCCCGCGCTCGGCCACGCGGTGCTGAGCGAGGGCGCGCCCGAACTCGGTGGCGCGTCCGAAACTGCCCAGGCGCGCCAGCTTTCGACGCAAGGTCTTGACCTCGGGGGCCCGGTCGAGCCCCAGGACGCGACCGAGGTCCTGAGGGACGCGCTCTTTGAGGCCTTCCGGCCTCTTGATGCGCAAGAGCGCCATCAGCAGAAGCGTGATAATCGACGTGCGCAGACCGAAGAAGGCAGGTCCGATGCTGCCGTAGATCCTTCGGGCACAGTCGAGGACGCCGCTTGAGAGGATGGAGGGGATGGCCAGCAGCAACCCTGCATGCGGGACCCGCTCCTTGGACTCGAAGAGGGGGGCCGCATCGTCAAGCAGGCCAAGGAAGGCAAAGAGGCGATCCATGCGCCGGTCCATGGGATCGCTGTCGAGGGAGATGAGGACCTCGTCGGCGGGAAAAGGGGACAGGTTTGGGTTCGAGCTCTTGGGCCACAAGGAACGCATCGCCGGGACGATGTCGACGGTTGCCGCCCCCATCCTCTTGAGACTCTTGCGGATCGCGGTCTCGGTGACCCCAAGCCGGTTGGCGATCTGGCAGTTGGAGAGCCCCTGGGCCTTGAGTTCGCGGATGCGGTTCAGCCGCGACGGGGAGAGGCGCTGAAGACCTTGTGGATACCCTCCGATGCGTCCCAACGCCGGTAGTCCGCCCTCGTCGAAGCGGCACTGATAGCGATACAAAGTGCGCCGGCTGCAGCCGAGAGCCAGGGCTACTTCGTTTTGATGAGCCCAGCCCTGCTCGACTAGGCAGACCATGGCGTAGGCTTCCGCCATTCGATCGCCCACGCTGTAGTGCCAGAGCGGCATGCCGGCCACCACCACGACGCGGTGCTCGCCCCGTGTGCGGATTAAGCAACGCGCGTTGATGCAGATCGTCCCTGCGGGAGGGAGAGGAACTGGGAAGAGTTCTGGCTTATCGGGGGGCTCGATCATCCGCCCATACTGCCGGGCCGAAGCGCGATTCCCCAAAAAAGGGGACAGGTTTGGGTTCGAGCTCGGGCAATCGCTCGTTCGCGGGATTTGCGAGGGGAACCAGCCTCTAAACTACGCGGCTACGTCAGGAGGTCTGGACTCATGTCTGGCGCTTTCTCGATCAGCTTTGTGAGGCTCACGGGGGCCTTGCCATCCCGCTGGACCGACCGCAAGGTGCCTTCGCGCTCGTGGCTGGCAAGCCTTCCCGCGCACCCACCTGCTACTCGGGACCCTTCCGCATCTGGATCGATAAGA
>JBGTHI010000895.1:0-2622 GCA_041746295.1 Myxococcaceae bacterium | reverse complement strand
TCCTGCATCATCACGTAGCGTGGGTCAGCCGCCGAAAGGCGGCGCACCCACGCACGCAAATCGACGCCGAACACGGTGGGTTGCGTTGCCTGTCGGCGTCTGACCCACCCTCCATGCCTGAAGTCGATCGCCCTGAATCCTCCCTTGGCAAAGGGATCAACGCCGAACAAGTTGGGTTTGCGCCACCCGCTCGATTCCGTGCAGTACTTGCCCAGTCACGGGACGGGGTACACCTAGATGTTTATCATCGAGAAATCTTAAGATCCACATCTTTGGGAATTTCTTTTATTTAGAGCCATAGTGTATAGTTCATCGTTGCAAGCATCGATTTCAAGAAACGACTAAAGAGTCGAAAGAACTTTAGGAAAAACTCGGACTTCTTCGCCCATGATCGTCCTTCGCCCACGATCGTCTTTGAGTCTAATTAACGAATTGCATGCGATGTATCGTGTTGACCCTGATCTCGTCGGTGGCCTCGATGTAGAGGGATTCTTATGGTGATCGATGATCCCTCCCATGATCCGTCCTCCAAGGAATCCGAGAATCCTCAGCCAATCCCGGGAAAGGAGCGATGCGAACGGCTTGGGCTGACGCTGCTCAGCATCGGCGATGCGGTCATCGTGACCGACCACCGCGGACGGGTCACGCTGCTGAATCCCGAGGCCGAATCCTTGACGGGTTGGACGGACCACGACGCGCAGAACTTACCGATCGAGTCCGTATTCCGGATCGTGAACGAGAAGTCGCGCGAACCGGTCGAACAACCGGTGCAGGGCGTGATCGAGAACGGCCTGATCCAGTATCTTGCGAGGCAAACGCTGCTGATCTCGCGAGACGGATCGGAGCGAGCAATCGACGAAAGCGCCGCGCCGATACGAGGCAAGACGGGCGACCTGAGCGGGGTTGTCATGACCTTCCGCGACATCACGGAGCGGCGTCGCCAGGAGCAGCAACTGGAAGACACCCGCATTCATGGCGAGGTGATCGTGGCCACGGTTCGCGAGGCGTTGCTGGTCCTTGGCGACGACATGCGCATCGAATCCGCCAATCGATCGTACTACGAGATCTTCAAGGCCTCACCGAAGGATACGGTCGGTTCCTCGTTGTTCACCCTCGGGGATGGCCAGTGGGACCAGCCCAGCCTCCGCTCGGCCCTGGAGGCGATCCTCCCAGGAAATGTCCCGTTCGAGGACTTCGCCGTGGAGGCAAGCTTTCCGGCGATCGGTCAACGACGCATGCTCCTGAACGCCCGGAAGCTCCATCGCGAGGATGGCCGCCCGGAGATGATCTTGCTGGCGATCGAGGACGTGACCGGGCAATCGCACACGGTTCAGGCTCTCGCGGATTCGGAGCTTCGATTCCGCAGACTTTTCGAGGCCGCCCAGGACGGCATCCTGATCCTCGACGCCGACTCGGGTGCGATCATCGATGCGAACCCGTACCTGCTGGACTTGCTGGGGTACACTCACGCGGATCTCCTGGGGAAGAAGCTCTGGGACATCGGTCTTCTGGGGGATGTCGAGGCGAGCAAGGTTGCCTTCAGCGAGTTGCAGCAAAAAGGGTACGTGAGGTACGAGGATCTCCCGCTGGAGACCAAGGCTCATCACCACGTCGAGGTCGAGTTCGTCAGCAACGTCTACCGCGCCGGCGAGACCATGATTATCCAGTGCAACATCCGCGACGTGACCGAGCGCAAGCGGGCCGACGAGGCCCTGCGGCAGGCCAAGGAGGACGCCGAGGAAGCCGGTCGCGTGAAGGATCGGTTCCTGGCCTCCCTCAGCCATGAGCTGCGAACTCCGCTAACCCCCGTCCTGGCCACCATCGCCTACATGGAGACGATGCCGGGGCTGCCGGCCGATCTCCTCGAGGAACTCGCGACGGTTCGTCGCAACGTCGAACTCGAAGCGCGTCTCATCGACGACCTGCTCGACCTCACGCGAATCAGCCAGGGCAAGATGGAACTGGCTTGCGAGGTGACCGATGTGCATGTCATCCTGCGTTCCACACTCGAACTCTGCCAGACCGAGCTTGACGATAAGGAACTGGAGCTCTCACTATCGCTTCGCGCCAAAAGTCACCACGCCCTGGCGGACCCGGTGAGGCTGAAGCAGATCTTCTGGAACTTGATCAAGAATGCGATCAAGTTCACACCCAACGGGGGACGCATCGTGATTCGATCGGCCGACGCAAGCGACGGGCGCTTGCTGATCGAGATCGAGGACACCGGAATCGGAATCGAGCCAGAGCCCCTTCCCAACATTTTCAACGCGTTCGAGCAGGGCGGAGTCCCCGTGACCCGGCGGTTCGGAGGTCTGGGGCTTGGCCTGGCGATCGCCAGGATGCTTGTGGATCTTCACCATGGAACCATCACGGCGTCCAGCGAGGGTCACGACTGCGGATCGAAGTTTCAGGTGACGCTGAATTCGGTGGCTCAGCCCGATATATCCAAAGAAAGAACGTCGCAGGTGAGTCCCGCCAAGCCGGGCGACGAGGGATACCGAAAGGTCTTGCTGGTTGAGGACAACGACGATACAAGACGGGCGATGGCGCTCTTGCTCCGATCCTCGGGATTCGGCGTGCACACAGCCGCGAACGTCCACGAGGCCTTCGCCGCCATCGATC
>JBGTHI010000894.1:0-1621 GCA_041746295.1 Myxococcaceae bacterium | reverse complement strand
GCCAGACGTACGACTGCAACGAGCATTGCAAGTACTACAAGAACATCGAGAACGCGCACTACAAGTTCATTCCCATGGTGCACCGCACACACCACGACGGCAGCGTCAGCCACGTCACGGGCATCGTCAACATCACCGCCGAGGACTACGAGGCGATGCCGACGCACTTCGACGGCGAGTGGCTTCGCAGCAACTTTCCGGATGTCGCCCAGTCGATGGATCGCTTCATCGACAAGATCAAGCAGGAAACGCACGGCGAGATCCTCGGCGACCTCGAGATCGTCCGAATACCCCTCGATCTCTACCGGGCTCGCAATGCGACCAGCCGAAAATGGAGCGAATCCAGCGACAACCCCTTCGCCGGCTCGCCGGTCTTCCTGCTCGGCGATTCGGCGATCGGCTCTCCGTACTTTCAGTCGATTTCGCTCGGCTTCGAGTGTGCGATGTACCTGGCGGGCCTCATCGCGCAGCGCGACCTCCCACCCCACGACATGCTCGATCGCTATGAGCTCTTCATCTACAAGCAGTGGCTCCGCGTCTACATGCGCAGCAGGATGATCAAGCACAACAAGGATCTGTTCGAATCGCTCGACGATCCGCTCGCGCTCCTGGACAAGCTGCACATCTACTAGCAATCGCGCCGCGTAGTTCCCCGGGAACGATGGGTGGAGCCTTCGCTCTCAGCCGTCGTCGATCGGGACGAACCTGTCTCCTAGCCGGGGGCACTTTGCGGGATCGCACCCGGCGGCTGCATCATCGCCAGTGCGTCGAAGACGCCCCAGTGCTCTGCTCGGCTCCAGTCCCGGCATGTCCTCGTGCTCGACGAAGTCCTCCCCGAGGAGCTCACCGAACCCGTCGATATCTCCAGCGTTGATCGGGTCGTACAAGCGCTTCATCGTGGCCGCATGATCCATCGGGTCATCCGTTCACGGTGACAGCCTGTGAGGGATGTCGTCCGAGCGACGCCGGCCTCCGGCGCGCGGCAAGAGTCGCCGGGCCGGTTCAGGCCTCGACGAGGATCACGAGCGTCTCCGGGACGACTCCGTCGTGCGCCATCGCCTCGGCGGCCGACTCCGTCTCCATCGCAGCCATGACGGCGTCCATATCCGCGACGTCCATCAGCAAGCCGACTCTCGTGGGGTTCTGGGGATCGACGAAGGTCCGGATGTTCGTGACGCCTAGGGGACCGAAGAACTCCTCACGCCTGGGTGAGGCGAGCCAGTGATCCTTGTCCTTCACGTCGTGGTAGCCAATGACTGTGGGCATTGCGCCTCCTTCGGGTCAGCTTGCTGCGCGTCTGCGCACCGGGTGAAGAGAACCTATGCCCTGGCGACTCGACGTGCCAACGAACGGGAGGACGATCGCCTGGGCCAGCGTTCGGAAGTGTCCGCTGGCCGGTGCGGGTCTGTTACCCCATAGTCTCGGCTGCGTTGCCCTGAATCAGCTCCTTGAACGCGGGCTCGTCGCGGATCGGGTCGAAGTCGCTGTCCTCGGCAGCAAGCGAACGAAACGGCTCGTTGCCGTCGATCGCGAGCCGGAGATGCTTGATCGCGTCGTCTGTCCGCCCGGCGAGGCTCTCGCAGCACGCGAGGTTGTAGAGCGGCCCGGCGTACTCGGGATG
>JBGTHI010000893.1:0-2974 GCA_041746295.1 Myxococcaceae bacterium | reverse complement strand
GGTCTCCGAAGAGATGCCAGACCGTTGGAAGGCACTCCTCAGCCAGTTCGATCAACGTCGACCGGTCGCACGAGCGTTTGCGCTCCAGGCAGCACACGTTTCCAAGAGCACTAACGAGCCGATGGCGATCGATGCCAGCCGACTGCTCCCGTCGCTGAAGGCGCTTCACGAGGGATGGGCTCTGCCAGAGCTCTCCGAGACGGCGCCGCAACCAGTCCAAACGCTGCGCAAGGTTTTGGTCGAGCGACTGGAACCCGCACTTCAGGAAGCCGTCGACCTACTCGCCCAATGGTGGGACGAGGTTCAAGAACTCGTCGGGGACCCTGGGACCGCGGCGGCTCGCGCCAAGTCGTGGCGCGCCGCTCTCGACGAAGCCGCGCAAAAGGGTTTTCTCGTCAGTGTTCGGGGCTACGCGCCCGACAGCAAACTCTCGAATCTCGACGCCACCATGCGGATCGTTGATGGAGTCTTGAAGGACTGGGACTCCTTTGCTCTTGGGCGGCGGATTGCCGCTATCTCGAAGGTCCCGTGGGCTCGCTTGCGGCCCCTTCGAGAGCAACTTCAAGCGCTTGAAGCCACGCTTGAGGCTTCTGCCGAGAAGGCGAGAACGCAACTCGGCGAGAGTGGTTCGCGGTCTCCGGTTGAGGAGTTCGTCGAAGCCCTGGGCCTCCTTGACACGGCTACGCGGGCTAAGGCGGAACTCGTATGAGCGAGGTGGCGTCACCTCAACTCGACCGCCAAACAGAGTCGCTACGCGAAGCGGTATCGCGCGCATCTGGAGCCCGGGCTGATGCGGCGCTCCTTGCTCAGTTCGATGCGATGAAGGGCGCGATTAACGACGCTACAACCGTTATCGCGGAATCGATGTCGGTGCTCCTCGACTCCGCCGCGCTTGAGTTGCCGTCTGACACCGCAGCGTCGCTCGAAGAACGCAGGAAGTGGGTGAGCGCACAGGTAGCAAAAATGCGTTCCGAGATCACCGATGATCCCAGCCGGGTGAAGCAGGGGAACACTTGGCGCGAAACTCGGCGGGCGTTCCAGACGCTCGCCACGGAACTCGAAGAAGCGCGCGCGCTCGCCTACGACGGGTTGTTGGCGAAGTTCGACGGTGACGACCAGCAACTGCTTGCCACGCTGCCGCCGGGCACGCCCGGCACCCCGGCGTACCGCGCCGCGATCCAAGATTTCGACCAGCTAGCCGATCGCACGCCGCGCAGTCCGCAGGAGGTCACGGAAGCAGCTGCGGCCGGTCGGCGGCTGGTCAAGCTCCGTGAACAGGTGGAGTCAGAGGCCGTGCCGTCAGAGTTCCAGGAGCAGTGGCGAGCTGTCCGGGGTGACGGCTTACCGCTAGCGGAGATCACGAATGAGTTCCGCGCCTGGCTCGACAGCCGGGGCCTGTCCGGGTCCGTGGTCCTCAAGACACGATGACCGACCTCGTCCTCGAGTTTCTCACCTTCCTGGAGCAGCGCGAGACTCGCCTCCTCGCTTGGGGCTACGTGGATGGGGGGTTCGGCCTGTCGGAAGTGCAGGACTTAGCGGACGACTACGCGCTCGAACATGACTCCTCAGGGGTGCTAACTGGTCAGGACATCGTGCAGCGAATGAAGGATCGGGCGCTCCTTCTCGAGGTAGATGACGGCACCGGTCGCCGGTACCGGACGAGGATGGCCGAAACGGTACGGCTACTTGCGCGCCTCCGCCAGCTGTTCCCAAAACATGAGAAGGCCGGCTGGACCTCCGCGCCAAACCTCGTCGCCGACTATCGGCTCCTGGCGAGGCCCCGGACCTACCCACGGCGAGACATTGGTGTAGATGCTGCGCTAGGCGAACTGAACGAGCAACTCGGAGGCTCGCGCCGGGAGGCTTTCGCACGCTTGCTGACGGATCGTGGAGAGGACCCATTCCTCCTTTCGCGATTTCAGATTGACGCGACTAGCGAAATCCTCACTGGGCTCGATTCCCGCCGAACCGGGGGCACCATCGTCGGAGCGGGCACCGGCTCGGGAAAAACTCTGGCCTTCTATCTGCCGGCGCTCGCACATGTTGCGGCGGCCTCAGGGAAGCCCGGAACCCGAGTCCTGGCGATCTACCCGCGAATCGAGTTGCTTCGGGACCAGTTTGCTGAGGCGTATCGGGAAGCCAGGCGCCTCGACGGCGTGGGCGCTCTAGGCAGGCCGATCCGGATAGCGGCCCTCTACGGCAGCACGCCGCATGTCGCCGCCGGTGCTCATCGCATTTGGAAGGCGCGGGGAGCGGATCGGATCTGCCCCTACATGCTGTGTCCGGCGTGCCATGAGGGTCAACTCGTCTGGTCGGCCGACGCGATCGCCGGATCGCGGCCCGAGTTGCGATGCACGGACTGTGGGACAGAAGTACCCGCCGAACAACTCTCGCTCACGCGCGCCCAAATGCGAGATGAACCCCCGGACGTGCTCTTCACAACCACGGAGATGCTCAACCGCACTTTGATGGACGACCGGATGCGGCATCTCGTCGGCGCAGGACCTAAAGGCATGCCGATCGACATGGTGCTCCTTGACGAGGTCCACACCTATGAGGGCACGACCGGGGCACATGTCGCCGGTGTGCTCAGGAGGTGGCGGCACGCTCGACGACGACCCGTCCATTTCGTGGGGTTGTCAGCGACTCTGCGCGAAGCCGGCGGTTTTTTCTCCGCCTTGACCGGACTTTCGCCACACCAGGTCGTTTCGATTGAACCCCGTCCGGAGCAGTTGGAATACGAGGGTCAGGAATACTTGATCACCGCCAGAGCGGATCCGCACTCAGGCGCGAGCGTCCTCTCGACGACCATTCAGACAACGATGCTCATGCAGCGCGCTCTTGATCCGCTTGGTGAGTCTCCTAGCGAAGGCGCCTACGGCCAGCGAGTGTTTGTCTTCACCGACGACCTCGATGTCACGAACCGCCTTTACTTCGATCTGCTCGACGCCGAAGGACTGAACAGCTGGGGCAG
>JBGTHI010000892.1:0-21471 GCA_041746295.1 Myxococcaceae bacterium | reverse complement strand
CGCATACTGTGAAGCGCCTCCGGCGGACGAAGGCGCTCCCGGCCGTCGATCCTGCGCGGCCAGCGATGAGACCGCGCAGGCGGCGCCTTGGGAGGGACGGCGTCGAAGCTCCGGGAGCTTCACGCGCGGGAGCCGCTTCATCACCGGCCATTGACTGAGCGGTCCCGCATCGCCGAAGAGCACGGGGATCAGCGCCCGCCGCACGAGCGGGTTCCGCAGCGCCCCGGCCGTCACCTCCGCGCCAACGCCGGAGGGGTCTCCCAGGGTGATTCCAATCAGGGGTCGGGCCGAGGGAGCTGCCACGTCACCGCCTCAGATCTTGACCTCGACCAGCGCCTTCTCGCGGAGCTCGCGAACATACTGATCGGTGTAGCGATCCAGTTGCGAACGCAGCAGCCTTTCGCGAAGCTGGTCCTTCACCTCCTCGAACGGCTTGGGAGGAGAGGCGCGGCGCTCCTCCACCTTGATCACGTGCCATCCCCACTGGCTGCGCACGGGATCCGAGACCTCGCCGTCTTTCAGGGAGAAGGCCGCCTTGTCGAACTCCGGCAGCATCGTGCCCCGCTTGAAGAAGCCCAGGTCCCCTCCCTCCGCGGCCGACGGCCCTTCACTCTTCTTCTTCGCCAGCTCCGAGAAGTCGACACCTGGCTTTCGCGCCTCGACGGCGAGCGACACCGCCCTCTTGCGCGCCTCTTCGATCATAGCCTGCACAGCCTGCCCAGCCGGCGCGGCGGCGCCCTTGGGGATCTGAACCACGATGTGACGGGCATGGACCTCGGGATCGGCCGACTCCATATTGGCCCAGCGGTTGTACTCGGCCCGGAGCTCCTCGTCGGTCAGCTTCACCTTGCTGCGAACCTTGAGGTTCACCAGCTTGGCTTTTTCCAGATACCGGCGCATGAACTGCCGGTAGGTGGTCATCGTGTAGCCGTCGTTGCGAAGTGCCTTCTCCAGCGCCTCGCCGTCCATGTTGTACTGCTTCCGGACGTCCTCGATGCTGGTATCCACCTCTGCTTCGGTGACCTCGATCCCCAGGTCGCGGATCTCCTTCTCCAACAGCTTCTCGCCGATCATCTGATCCAGCAGCTTGGTGAGCATGTCGCTGCGGCCCTTGCCTCCCCCCGCGCGGGCCAGCTCCTGTCCCCCCCGCTGCTCTACCTCCGAGAGGGCGATCACCTCGGTGTTCACCACCGCGGCAACCCGGTCCACCACCTCCTCGGCCGGAGCCGCCAAGGCCCACAACCCAGTGGTGAGCACCAACGATTGGACCGCCCCACCGCGCACGCGCTTGAGGATCATGGTTGGGCTCTTAATGGGGCGGCAACGCCGGGTCAACGTGCCCGGCGCTGGCGCCGATGCCGTTCTGAGGCGCTTTTCGAACGCTCCAGGTTCGATAGGGACCTCAGAATGACTCCTGCTCAGTCCCGCCGTTCGAAGTGGACGAAATCGATCAGGAAGGTGGCCGCCAAGACGAGCGTCCGGAGCCCCTCTCCCCGCAACTCCGGTTGGAGCTCGACCCCGAAGTTGTCGGCAGCGGTGAACAGCTCCTTACCCAGCCCGCTCCAGCGCTTGACGATCCTTCCCACCGGCGAACCGGCCGCCCCACCCGCACGCCTCACCCAAAAGGTCCAGGGCTGAAACAGCGGCCCCTCTAGGCGGGCCCAGAGCTCCCCGGTGGGAGAGAGCACGTCGTAGAGCCGGCCGA
Source organism: Myxococcaceae bacterium (assembly GCA_041746295.1). GTDB lineage: Bacteria > Myxococcota > Myxococcia > Myxococcales > Myxococcaceae > JBGTHI01. The sequence continues at coordinate 19,766 of JBGTHI010000892.1, read as the reverse complement.
ACAGCTTGAACCGTTGCTGAATGCTGCCCAGGTGCTGACCCGCTGCACCCAGGACCTCCATGCGAGAGAAGAGCCAGCGCCAGGGCCGCTTCAGGGTCAGCGCGAGCCGGTTGTCGTGGGTCCGCAGCTCCATCGTGAACGGCCGCTTGGCTTTGAGGAACAGCCGCGCGATCAGCTGCAGCGCCCCGCTCTCCACCTCTCCTGCGAACAGGACCACCTGATCCCGCTCATCCAGCACCTGGTAGCGGTTCCTGGTCTCGAAGCCGGTGAGGATCTCTCCCCACTCCTTCACCTGCCTGATGCGAAGGACGCGACGCCCTTCGAGCTGTAGACCTTCCACGTGTCCCCCTTTTTGTGCCGATGCCGCTGAAGGTTACGGCAGGCACGCCTCCTCGGTCATCTCTGCGCTTGCCCCCCTCGGCTTCGACATCCTGCACCTCGTTTCGCTCACGCTGTGAAATATCCGGGCTAGACGTTGAAGCGGAAGTGCATGCAGTCGCCGTCCTTGACCACGTACTCCTTGCCCTCGATGCGCAGCAGCCCCTTCTCGCGCACCGCCGCCTCCGAGCCGTACTTGAGCAGCTCTTCCCAGCCCATCACCTCGGCTTTGATGAAGCCCCGCTCGAAGTCGGTGTGGATCACACCAGCGGTCTGAGGCGCCTTCCAGCCCTGATAGAAGGTCCAGGCGCGGCACTCCTGCTCGCCCACGGTGAAGAAGGTCTGCAGACTGAGCAGCTTGTAGCCAGCTTGGACCACCTTGTTCAGGCCGGGCTCGGACAGGCCGGCGCTTTCCAGGAAGCTGGGGCGCTCTTCCTCCGGCAGTTGCTGGATCTCCGACTCCAACGCCGCCGCCAGAACCACCACCTGGGCCCCCTCCTCCTCCGCCAACGCCTTCACCGAGACGACGTGCGGGTTCTCGGCTTCCTTCCCGATGTCTCCCTCGCCCACGTTGGCCACGTAGAGCACCGGCTTATCGGTGAGCAGGAACAGCTCGCGGATCCGCGCCCTATCCTCTTTGGACAGCGTCTGGGACGCGACGCGCTTGCCGGAGTTGAGCCCCTCTACCAACCGCTCCAACACCGCGACCTCGGCCTTTGCCTCCTCCGCCGCCTTTCCACCCGCACGGGTCAGCTTCTGGGTGCGCTCCTTGCGCTTCTCCGCCGTCTCCAGATCCTTCAGGCAGAGCTCGGTGTCGACGATGTCCCGGTCGCGGCGCGGGTTGACCCCCCCCTCCACGTGGGTCACGTCACCGTCTTCGAAACAGCGCAGGACGTGCAGCACCGCATCGACCTGGCGAATGTTTCCCAGGAACTGGTTGCCCAGCCCCTCGCCTTTGGAAGCGCCTCGCACCAGTCCGGCGATGTCGACGAACTCCAGCGACGTGGGGACCTTCTTCAGCGGCTTGATCAGGCTGGAGATCCGCTCGAGCCTCTCGTCTGGGACCGGGACCACCCCGACGTTCGGCTCTATGGTGCAGAACGGGTAGTTCGCCGCCTGCGCTCCGGCTGCGGAGAGTGCGTTGAACAGGGTGGACTTACCGACATTGGGAAGTCCAACGATACCGATCGAGAGCGCCATTCTAGGCGACGCCGGGCGCCTGGGTCTTCTGGGCCTTGGGGAGCTGCTCGATGTACTGCTCGGCGAGCGAACGGTGCTTGCTGTCGTCCAGCTTCTCGCCCAACAGCTTCTCGGCGATGTTGATCGCCAGGTCCACCGCGGCGGCCTTCACCTCCGCCAGCGCCTGATTCTTCTGCTCCTCGATCTCACGACGGGCCTGGAGCTTCAGCTCCTCGGCATCCTTGCGGCTCTTGGCCAGCAGCTCTTCGCGGATCCGCTCCACGTCGGCGTGGTTCTTCCGCATCATCTCGGTCGCCTCGCGGCGGGCCTCGGCGATCGCGGTCTTCTGCTCAGCCAGGAGCCGCTCCGCTTCAGCGCGCTCGCGCTTGGCGGACTCGATGGCGTTGGAGATCTGCTTCTCGCGCTCGCCGACCAGATCCAGGATCGGCTTCCAGGCCTTCGCGCGCAGCACGAAGAAAACCAAGAGGAAGGTCACCAGGGTCCAGAAGATCAGGCCCGGGCGGATCTGCATGAAACCGTCGGCTGCGAGAAGAACAGGCAACATTCGTCAATACCCCTAACTTAGAAAAGGCGGCGACGCCTTATTAGCGCCGCCGCCCTTAAAAAGGCCAGTTACACCTTGACCGCGAGGAGGATACAGATCACAAGGGCGAACAGAGTCGCGCCTTCGATCAGCGCCGCCGCGATGATCATGGTGGTGCGAATGTCACTGCCCGCCGCCGGCTGACGCCCAATGCTCTCCATCGCCGCCGCAGCGAGCTTACCGATGCCCAGCCCTGCGCCGATGATCGCGATGCCCGCACCCAGACCGGCAGCCAAGAACGCCAACGCCAAGTTCGTCATGTTGCACTTTTCCGTTTCTGCCTTGAGGCCCGCGTATCGGGGGGGCCGTTGAACCCATCGGTGCTACCTCCGGAAGCACCTGCCCCCGGGTCTTCAGAAATCGATCCCTACGAGCCGAGCGTGTGGGCCGCTCCGTGGTCGTGCGAGTGAGCCCCTTCGGCGTGGCCCTCGTCGTGATGGTGCCCCATCGCCACACCCATCCCGATGAACAGCGCGGAGAGCATGGTGAAGATGTACGCCTGCACAAAGGCCACGAACAGCTCCAACAGATAGATCGCCATCGCGAACGGCACGGAGACCACCGCAACCGCCGGATGGTTTAGGATGAAGATCAGCCCCAGCAGGAAGAAGATCACGATGTGGCCCGCCAACATGTTGGCGAACAGTCGGACGGTGAGCGCGAAGGGCTTGGTGAACAACCCCAGGAGCTCCACCGGAATCATGATCGGCCACAGGCCCCAGTGCACACCACCCGTCAGGTGCTTGAGGTAGCCGCCCAGCCCCGCAGCCCGGATCGACGCAGCTTGGGTCACCACGAAAGTGCAGAGCGCCAGGGCCGCCGTCACCGCGAGATTGCCGGTGGCGGTGGCCATCCAGGGCACCAGCCCCAACAAATTCATGAAGAGGATGAAGAAGAATGCGGTGAGCAGATAGGGCGTGTAGCGCGGCCCGTCTTCCTTGCCGATGTTCTTGGTCGCGATCTCGTCCCGAATGAAGAGGACCACCATCTCGAAGAGGTTGGCCGAGGTCCCGCGCGGAACCAGCTTGGCCTTGTTCCGATTGGAACCCGCCAGGACCGACACCACCAAGAGTATTGCCGCCAGCCAGATCATCAGCACGTGCTTGGTCGGAACCAGGTCCAGGCAGCCGGCCAACAACGAAGCGTCCTCGTGCGGATCGGCGGGACACGCGCCGGTCTTCAGCGGGATTCGCAGAAAGGCGAAGCTCTGGGCCAGATCGACCTTGGGATTGTGACTACCCGCCAATACGTGCAGGGGGCCCGGCAGCTCGAGCTCGTACTCGCTGGAGTCGGCCACGTGGTGAAGGATGTAACCGGGGACGTCCGAATCATCGCCGTGCGCAGCTGGCTGCTCATGGCCCTCCGCGGCCCAGACCGGAGCCGCGACGCTCAAGAGCAGCATTGAAAACAGCCCCAACAACTTCATAGACTTCCTCCGCGACCCCGCCGCTTCGATTCGGCGAGGATGTATCCGATCTCTACCCACTGGAGGGGGAAATAAACTCCGAAGAACCCCGCCGTAAAAGGCGCCAGCCCAGCCCCCTTGGAGATCGCCACCGCGAACCCGGCTCCCATCCAGACGAGCCGGATCAGGAAAGAGACCCCAACCATCCCCAGTGCCAGCTGAATCGAGCGATCCAGCGCCCACCGCTTCAAAGAGAGGGCGATCAGCCCGGAGAGCAGAGAGGCGGCCACCCCCAGGAGCGCCCCCAGCCTCGAGGAGGGCGCGGGCGCGATCAGCACCGCCACCGCCAACCCCGCCAGCCCGACTCCAGCGACCCAGCCGGCGAATAAGGGGAGGCGGTCCGAGCCGGCATCGGGCCCTGCCGTCACTTCGCGCCCAATTTCAGCATCGCGCGGATGAAGGCGTAGAACCCCACTCCGATGCCCAACGTGGAAAGCGAGACCAGCAGCCAGGGAGTCGTGTCCAGCGCCTTAGCCAGAAAATAGCCGCCCAGGACACCCACCACTGCCCCACCCACCAGCTTCCATACCGCTCCGATGTAGGGCTCCGCGGCACGCAGCTGGCGCGCAGTTGAACTCAGCTCGGCGCCATCCTCAGAAGGAGGCGATTCATTCTTGGGAAGCTCCGCCATGGCGTGTCTTTCGAGACGGCGCGCGGCTTAGCACCGCAGTGTGCCGCTTCGCAAATCTCAGTGCGGACCGCTGCCGAAGCCCAGTGGCCGGGGCGCGGAAGTGTCGACCCACTCGTCTGGGAGGTCCGGTCGGGAAACCCCCGGCTTTGCATCTTCCCATGCGCCAGGGTCGGCAGCGCCAGCCTGCTCGGAGGGTGCTGCCGGCTGCATAGGAGGGGTAGGGGCGGGAGTGGATTGGGGAGACGGCAGAAAAGAGACCGTCTCGGGAGGCTGGGACTTGAGCTCTCCCCGCTCGGCCCACAGGTCCGCAGCTTCCGGTGAGACGGGGACGGCTCCGCCGCCCGGCTCGGAGGGAGCAGGGGCCGGCGTGGGTTGAGGAGGTGGCAGAAAAGAGACCGTCTCAGGAGGCTGGTGCTTAGGCTTGGGCTCCCCCCGTGCCACCGTGATCAGCCAGTCCGACTGACCGCGCCCCGGGCCTCCATCGAACCGCTCGAAGTCCACCAGTCGCATGGGGTGGCCGAGGTTGTCCGCCAGCGCTTCCCTCAGCCGGTCTTCAACCATCTTCTGGAAGTCGAAGTCTCGCATCAGCTGGCTCAGCCGCATCGGACCCCCCACCTGCTTGGCCAGGGCCATGTCGGTAGCCCAGCCCCAGCGCATGGGGTCGTGGACGGCACGGGTGGTCCAGATGGGCAGATCATAGAGCGGAGCCCCAAGCTTCGCCCGCTGGGCGATCTCGGTGTAAATGCGCTCCTGGAAGTACTGCGCGACCTTGGCCGACTCGCGGTCATTCAGCCGATCGCGTTTGGTCTGGGCCTGCATGTCCTGGGCTTCCGCAGCGGCCGCGGCGCGCTGACGCTGCCGTTCCAGCTCGTCGGCACTGGGCAACGTCGGGCGACGTCGTATCGAGCTGAAGAGACCCATGGCCGGCTACCCAGAGTTGTCGCCTCCACGAAGCCGGAAGTTTCGCGACCTTGCCTAGCCCGCCCCCTCTCCTCGCTCAATCGTGGCGGATCCTCGGCCTAACCCCTTGTGGCACGAGCAGCCGTTCAAGCAGCTCGAAAACGGCCTGAATTACCAGCGCGAGCCCCGCAGCCGGGATCGCCCCCGACAGGATCACCCGGCTGTCATTTAGGTTCAGCCCCACGCCGATCGGCTGCCCAAATCCTCCCGCCCCAATGAAGGCGGCAAGGGTTGCGGTCCCTACTCCGATCACGGCGGCGGTCTTCACTCCGGCGATCAGGGTGGGCGCGGCCAACGGCAGGTAGATCCGCCAGAGCCTGACCCGCCCCGGGAGGCCCAGGGCGCGCGCGGACTCCTGGATCGGTGCAGGGATCTGCTTGAGCCCCACGAAGGTGTTTCGGACGATCGGCAGCAGCCCGTAGAGAAAGAGGGCAGCCAGGGAGGGTGCCAACCCGGTTCCCCAGATCGGGATGAAGAAGCAGAGAAGCGCTAGGGAGGGGATCGTTTGAATCAGACCCACAGCGCCCAGGACCAGCTGCCCCAACACGCGCGACCGGGTCGCGGCGATTCCAAGGGGGATGCCGGCGATCACCGCGAGCGCCAGGGAGACCACGACCAGCAGAAGATGACGCGGGCCGTACTGTCGAACCGAACGCCGCATCACGGTCCATAGACTCTCCGAGGTCCGGCTGTCGGAAGCTGGGCCCGCGACCACCGAAGCCGGAATGAGCCCATGCGCGGAAAGATGGGCTCGTGCCACCCGCTCGAAGCTCTGGCCACCCTGCTCGGCCTGGCCGTTCAGGCGTGCCATCGTGGCCGCGTCCAGCCTCCCCTCCATCCGGAGCAGCCGCGCAAAGGCCTCCGGGTGGCGCCGGGCAGCGTCGAGCCGATAGAGGAACACCGCCTGATAGACCGGGAAGACGCGCCGATCGTCCTCCAGGGTGCGCAGCCCATAACGGACCAGCTGCGCATCGGTGGAGTAGCCGTCGGTGAGGTCGGCCGCGCCCTCGCCAATCGCGGCGTAGGCCAAGCCGTGGTCCATCGCCCGCACATTCGCAAGGCCCTCCAACCCGTAACTTTCTACCAGGCGGGGCCAGCCGTCTCGCCGGCCGAAGAATTCATGGCTGAGCGCGATGCGAAGCTCGGGGTGTCGCCCCAGATCCGAGATTCTCTTGAGCCCCAACCGCTCCTGAACCGGACCGGGAACGACCAGGGCGTAGCTGTTGTCGAAGCCGAGCGGAGCGGTGATCCCCAGCCCGCGCGAGCCGAGCGACGCCCGCAGCGTCCCAAGCTCCAAGGGCTGGGCGGAGCGGAGAATCTCCTCCGAGAGGGTTCCGGTGTATTCGGGATAAAGGTCGACCGAGCCCTCTTCGAGCGCGCGGTAGGCGATTGCGGTGCCTCCCAGCCCCTGGAGCTGCGACGCCCCTTCTCCCAGGAGGGCCACCGCCATCTCCGCCAGCAGATAGGACTCGGTGAACCGTTTGGAGCCGACCCTCAGGGATCGGGGGTCCTCTGCCCGGGCACCGGAGGAGCTGGCCGCGAGCAACGCAAGGATCAGGACGAGCCGGCTCACCCTGCCTCCGCCCCGGATGAAGCGGCCGAGGCCACCGGTGGCCACGCGGACCGCTGAGCCCGGATGAACTGCGCGACGAATGGATCCGCGGGCCGCTCGAGCAGCGCCTCAGCCGATCCACGCTGAAGAATCTCCCCAGCCCGCATCAGGGCAATCTCGTTTCCCAGGAACGCCGCCTCGGCCATGTCATGGGTGACCAGCAGGACGGTTTTTCCGAGCATCGTAAAGATCCGCTGGAGATCCTCCTGCAAGCCGGCCCGGACGATGGGGTCGAGCGCGCTCAGCGGTTCATCGAGGAGAAGCACGCCGGGATCGAGCATCAGGGCCCTCATCAGGGCCACGCGCTGCCGCTGTCCGCCGGAGAGCTGGAGCGGATAGCGGTCCAGGCTCTCTCTGGGGAGGGCGGTCAGGTCGCACAGCAGCTCGGTCCGCTCGGCGACCTTCTCCCTGGACCAGCCCAGGTGGAGGGGCAAGAGCGCCACATTCTGGGCCGCGGTGAGATGGGGGAACAGGCCGCCGTCCTGAAGGACCATCCCGACCCGGTGCCGAACCGCCTCCACCGTTCGAGCGCTGAGCTCGAGCCCGGCGATCACCACCCGGCCGGAATCGGGGGTGACCAGCCCCAGAGCGATCCGCAGCAACGTCGACTTTCCACAGCCGCTGGGACCTATCAGCGCCAGAGACCGACCGGAATCGAGCATGAGGTCGGTGGAAGCAAGCGCCCGGATGCTGCCGTACCACTTGCTCACCTCGGACAGCTGGATCATGCCACCGTCTCCGAGGGCGGCTCGTGGTCGAAATGGCCGGTACGGAATTGCGTGTGGTACAGCCGGGCATAGAGGCCGCCCCTCTTCACCAGCTCCGAATGGGGCCCCACTTCGACGATTCGGCCCTTCTCCATCACCACGATCCGGTCGCTGTTGAGCACCGTGGAGAGGCGGTGGGCAATTACGATGTTGGTTCGATTCTCCATCAGCTTGGAGAGTGACTCCTGGATCAGCGCCTCCGACTCACTGTCCAGAGCGCTGGTGGCCTCGTCCAAGATCAGGATCTTCGGATCGGCGAGAAAGGCCCGAGCGATAGCGATCCGCTGCTTCTGGCCGCCCGAGAGCTTGGAGCCGCGCTCTCCCAGGAGGGACTCATAGCCATCCGGCAGCGCGCTGATGAACTCGTGGGCGTGGGCCGCTTTGGCCGCTTCGATCATCCGGGCTTGGCTCGCATCGGGCCGACCGTAGAGGAGGTTCTCGCGCGCCGTGCCCGAGAAGAGCAACGTCTCCTGCGAGACGATTCCGATCTTGGACCTCAGGAAGCGAAGCTGCAACGAGCGGAGATCGCGACCATCCAGAAGCACCCGTCCCCCCTGCGGGTCGTAGAACCGGGGGATCAGCTGCACGAAGCTGGACTTTCCGGCACCCGAGGGTCCGACCAGCGCCACCACCTCGCCGGAGCGGATGATCAGGTCCAGACCGCGCAAGACCGGGCGGGAGGGGTGGTAGCCGAAGGTAACGTCCTCGAAGCGGATGCCTCCCTCCACCTTGTCCGGCCTGACGGCATCCGGCCGCTCCTTGACGTCCGGCTCGATCGCGAAGAACTCGAAGACCCGGTCGATCGCCGCCAGTGAGTTGTGGAGCACCGCATTGAGCTCGCTGATCCGATTCACCGGGAAGTAGAGCTCGCGCAGCAGGAGGATGAAGGCCACCACCGTTCCGATGCTGGTCTGGCCATGCACCAACCGGTAGGAGCCGTACCAGATGATCCCCAGGGTGGCCATCTGGGTCAGCCACTGCACCACGGTGTTGGAGAGCGCGCTGACTCGCACATTGCGCATCGTCAGATCGAACAGCCCGCGCGCGCCGGCGAAGAAGCTGCGAATCTCCCGCTTCTCCGCCGTAAAGGTCTTCACCACGTGAAAGTTGGCCACCCGCTCCTGCACATCGCCGGAGAAGGCCTCCATCGCCTCCTGCACATCCTTGGAGGTCTGGGTAGAGCGATCTCCAAAGGACCGCATCGCGCCGATGTAGAAAGGGAAGACCAGCATCGAGGCCGTGGCAAGCTGCGCGTCCATTGAGAAGAGGACGTAGACGTAGAAGATACAGGTGAAGAGATCCATCCAGATGTTGGTCATCGCGTTGCCCACGAAGTTCTGGGCCAGGGCGATGTCGGCCATCATCCGCGAGACGATCGCTCCGGACTGGTGGGTCTGGAAGAAGGAGTGACTCAGGCGGATCAGGTGCTGGTACAGGTCGGTTCGCAGATCGAGAATCGTGCGGTGGCCCGCCAGGTTGGCCAGGTAGCTCCGGAAGTAGAGGCAGACCGCCCAGACGCCGTAGACGGCCACCAACGTGAGCATCAGTACATTGAAGGAGCCCCAAGCGGTCGCCCAGTCTGGCGGCAGCCGGCCGATCACCCAGTCCAGGTAGCGCTCGAATGCGCGGACGATCACGTCTCCAGAGTCCGGGGAGCCGGAGCCTGCACCGGCCAGCGGCTCCGCGCCCCCCAGGCGACCGACCAGCCGGTCGGTGATGAACTTGAGGGTGAGGGCCATGCTCGACGGCAGGACGAACTTCACCATCCCGCAGAAGGTGGCGAGGACGATCAGGCCCAGATACGGCCGGACATAGCCAAGAAACCGACGAAGGGACCGCTGCGGCGGCTTGGAGCGCTGGCTCGCTCGGCTCGCTTTTCTGTGGCTCCACGCTCCACGCGCCGGCTGTCGCCTGCGGGTGGGGCGCGCGGTCGGGCGAAACATGGCGCGGGTTCCCTAAACGATGATGGTGGACTGCCCCAAATTCCTTCTCATCGAATGGCATGTGCGCGCAAATTCAAGGAAGTTAAGGCGCCCGCCCTCGGCCTGCGGGTCAGGCCTAATTTCAGACACAACCAACTGGAATAGCTCACAATTTCTGTTCCATAAAGCGCTTCTCTGCAGCGTGACACAACCCGCGTCGTCACGACTCGAGAATTAAGAAAGAGATCCCGGGAGAACGCATGCCCTCCGACACCACCATTTCGCCTGCACAACTTAGCTACATGGTGAACTCTGGGACCCTCTCCCCGGCTCAAGCAAAGCAGCTGTTCATGGCCGAGACGGGGACGCGCCTGGGGGGCGACGGCGCAGGCAGCGGATCGTTCTATTCCACGGGCTACAGCGATTCCGGCGCTCCGCTGAGCGCCTCTGAGGCGGCCGCCTTCCAGAATCTGGTCGCGCAGGTGCGGACGAGCAGCGCCGAGGAGCTCCCGCTGGTGCGCAACGTCGCGGCTTCATCGAACGTCGCAGGCTCGCCGAACTTGAGCCAGCTGAGCCCCGAGCAGCTGCTCGGGCTGATCAAGGCGAGTGACAACGCCGATCGGCTCGTCAATTTCGGCAAGAGCGACAATCCCAGTGATCCCACCCTGAATTTTCAATCCAACGCCCTTCTTCATGCCCTGATGGTCCGCCACATGGGCGGCAGCCTGAGCGTCAAGGAGGGTCTGAAGGACTATCGGGAGATCATGGCGATCGCCAAGCAGGATCCTGCCGCGTGGAAGGCGCTTGCGCCGGAACTGCGGAGGGCCATCCGATGGGACGCGGCCAGAGCCAGTGCCGGGACCGCACGCGAGGCCATCATGCGGCAGCAGGGCGTTCGAGACATTTACAACTCGGGGAAGAGCGTCCACCAGTTCAACAAGCTCAATCCGCAAAGGTTCGCGGCCACCTGGGATGACCTGGGCGCCTCTGTGGCCATTCGCCCGAGCGAGGTACAGGCGATGGCGGGACGGGCGGTCACGTGGACGAGCCGCGGCAAATACGGCGCATCGTGGGGAGCGAACGGCACCGGGACGGCAGCAACAGGGACGGCAGCAGCCGGAACCGCAGTAGCGGAAACTGCGGCGGCCGGGACCGCCGCAGCCGGGACCGCAGTAGCGGAAACTGCGACGGCTGGGACCGCAGTAGCCGGGACCGCAGTAGCGGAAACCGCTGAAGCCGCAGGCAAGGTCGCGGCGGAGACCGGGGTCATGACGACCGCCAAAGGCCTTGCGGCGGGAGCGGCCAAGGGACTGGGGCGCTGCGTTCCCGGGATTAGCATTGGCATTGCGTCCCTCGACTGCTACGAAGCGGGCAAGATTCAAGCGGATCCCAATGCTTCCATGGCCAAAAAGGCGGCCGGTTGGATTACCGCCGGCGCTTCCTCCTTCGCGTCCGGGGCGAGTCACCTTCCTATTCCTATAGTTGGGTCCGTCGTCGCAGCCGCCGCGTCGGGTGTCGCGTTGGTCGGCGGCCTATTCCGCGACCTACTGGGCTAAGCTGCGCCGGGAGGAGTCGTGCCCATGGCGAAGCCGAAGTCCAGCAAGTCCGCCCTCGAGCCCCCGGTGCACACGCCGGCCGCGAGCCTGGATGAGCTTCGGTTTCGGAGAGCGGTTCAGCAGTCCATCACCCAGCGCATTCTTTCGACCACACCCCTGCCGGATCTTGCTCCCCCCTCGCTGGACGGCCTCCAGATCCCGCTCCAGCCATTGGATCTCGAGGTGACCGACGCGGATCTGCTGGATTGGCTGGGACGGGTGGCGGCCGAGAATGCCCCGCGACGGCCCAGAACGATCCGTGAGCCGATCGCGCCGCGGGATGAGCTCACGCTGAACATCGTCGGGTACTGCCAGGGGGCGATCATCCCCTTCACGTTTCGCAACGGAGTGATTCTCGAGCATCGGAGCGGCGCCTACCTGCCGGGCTTTGCAGAAGGGCTTCAGGACGCCAAAGTCGGAGACGCGCTACAGGTCAGGCTGGCGCTGCCGCCGGACTTTGGTGTGGTGGCGCTTCGCGGCCTTCCGGCGGTCTTTGCGGTCAGCATCCTGGGCGCCTCGGAGCTGCTTTCGGTCGACCCGACCTCCGAGCAGTTCCTCTTCAACCTGGGGCTGGGACAGAGCCACGAAGAGCTCTTCGCCTCCATCGAGCAGGATATTCTCGAAGTGCGGAACGACAAGGCGATTCAGGCGACCCTCGACAAGGTCTTCGAGGCGCTCCATCAACGGGCCCCTCCTAATATACCGAGTTCCCTGATCGACGAGGAGATCGGCCGGCGCTGGCGGCGTTTCGAGGGCGACCATTTGGCCGCCCTGCATGTTCCCGCGCAGGACCAGGACGGCGCCCTCGCCAGCTGGCTCAACGATGCCAACCTTAGGAGCGACATTCGGCGAGGGCTGGCCCGTACCCAGCTGCTCCTCGCCGTGGCGGCCGGTGAGAAGCTTCTGCCCACGCGCGACGAGTTCGTCGAGATGATCGCCGAAGGGGCGGTGCTGGCCGACGCGGATCTAAAGCAGGTGCTCAGGGAGATGCGCGCAGACCCGGAGTTCACTCGCCGCGTCACCCTGGAGGCGATGACGCGCAAGGCGATCAGTTATCTGTTGACCCGCTGCGTTCAGCTCGAAGCTCCCTAATCCGCAACTCGAGACTCTTTCTTTGGGAGAATATTGAAAGAGTTTTTCTCGATTGGAGCGAGCCATGGGCAGCGGGCAAGGCCTTTTCAAAGCATTCGGCTGGGTGCGCAAGACGATCGGAGAGCTCAGCCCAGGCTCCAGGGCCAAGATCGCGGTGGCCGCACCCACGCTGGCGATCGCTCCGGGCGTCATCGTCGGAAGCAGAAAGTCGCACGAGGACCCGCAGGTGGCCGCTCTCAAGAAACAGATCGAAGCGAGTGGCTATTCGCCCGATGATGCAGAGACGATCGCACGGCAGCAGGTCGCCCTCCATGGGCAACCTCAGCAGGGCGCCGAAGCCGCCCAAATGGCACAGGCGACAGCGGGAGAGCAGACCGACCCCAGCCTTCCGGAGGTCACCCCGGCGATGCTGAACCAGAGCCTCTACGACATGGATCTCTCTGTGCAGAACGCCGCTGGGCCGGCCGTCGGCGGCGAGGCCTACGCGACACAGGCGACCTCCTATGCTGAGCGGGTTCGCGCAGGCTCGCAGATCGAGCTCGACCCCTCCAACGACATGAGCACGGCCATTGCCATGGGCAAGAATTCGAAGATTTCGGTGTGACCCCATGGCCGGACGAATTGCTCAGGGCATCCAGAATGGGTTCGCGGCGGCGAGGCGGACGATGCCCGGCTCTTCGTCCAACGCGCAGACCGCGGCGCTCGTAGCGACCGTGGCGGTAGCCGGGACCGCGGGCGTTGTGCTGGCCAAGAAGCGCCAGGCACGCAAAGAGCGGCAACAAGCGCAGCAAGAGGGTATGCCCGCGCTCACCACCCCGCCCCATCCGGGGCAGGTTCCGCTGGGCCCTCCAGCCGACCCGGAGGTCTTCTCTCCCGGCTTCAACATCCACCCGGAGCTCTCCACAGTGCCCACCCTTCTGGACGGCGCCGAAGTCTCGCAGGACGTTCGGATGTTGGCCGGAATGTACAACCAGACCTACGAGACGCCGGAGTACGACGCCAACGCCGCGCTGGAGATGATCATGGGTCACCCGCCCGGAACGCGCGACCACAAGCAGACCCAGGACTAGTCCCGCAACGCCGCGCTCAGCAGGCGATAGAGCCCCTCGGGATCATCCACGTGAAGCCAGTGGCCGGCCTGTTCCAGGACATGAACGCGGAGCTGCGGACGGGTCGCGGCGAGTGTCGCCAAGTGCGCCCGGGCCTTGAGGTCAAAGACGTCCGACTTTCCGCCCACCACCACGTGGACCGCCGTGGGCCCCTGCAGCCGCTGGTAGACCGACCAGAGGTCGCGCTCGAAGTAGTCCTTCATCAGGAGATCTATCGCGCCCAAGTCGAGCCGGAACCGGTAGCTCTCGCCCGTGCGCTCGAGGTTTGTGGCCAGCCACTGAGCCACTCCTGGGGCGATGCCGTGGGCCTGCAGCGAGGAGACGAAGACCGCGCGCGCCGGAACCTCGAGCGGGACCTTCCTCAGGACCGATAGAACATGAAGGGTGAGCTCAGTGGCACCCTGGAGGGGCCGCGCGCCCGGCATCGCATCCAAGATGAAGGCATGGCTGAACTCGCGGCCATGCTCTCCCAGGAACTGCAGCGCCACCTTGCCGCCAAAGCTGTGGCCCAGCACGCCTCTGACGGGTCCTGGCAAGGTCGCCTCCAGCGCTCTCAGGTCTTGGGCCGCCGCGGCCAAGGTGTGCGGCGGCGGAGCCTCCTGCGAGTGACCATGCAACCTCAGGTCGACAAGGACCGCTCCCCATTGGGGATGCGCGTCGATCAACCGCTGCGCGAAGGAACGCCAGTTGTTCCCGCTTCCGAGAATGCCGTGGAGAAAGAGAAGCCACCGATCGGGAGAACCGCCGCGCGCCGTGAGGAGGGTGTGATGGGGAATGAACGACATGGTTCGCTGGATAACCGAAGCCCCTTCGCCGGATCCAGCGCCACGCTCTGGCCTGGTGTCCAAACCCCTGGTTTGTCGGCCGTAACAACCGGCCCTCCTTCGCGATGAGGTCCAGGCGCGGCGCAGCTCCTCCGCCGCGGCGTAGCTCAGACCTCATGAGCTCTTAGGCGGGCAATGACATGAGCCGTCAAATACAAGCCGACTTGGCGGGCACTGGCGGCTTCATCTAGGCTCGACCCTGGCCATGGCGATGAACGGTCCCGAGCTCGATCTGGAACACCGCACGGCGCTGATCCGCCGCGGGGAGGAGCTCTCCCGACAACAACCCTTGGACTCTACCCCGCGAACCGGGACCGACCGGTCCACGGATGCCCAGCAGTCGAGAGATCCCCGTGCAGTCGAAGGGGGAGCACGAGCGCCGGGCCAGGAGATCCTGTCCGCGCAGGATGAGGCCCGCGCGCAGGAGCGTCGGATCGACGATCTCGCGCGGATGCAGGCCAGCGGGACGGCCCTGTCTGGTGCGCAGAAACTGACCAAGCCGCAGCTCAAGGCGATCCAGGCGGAGCTGAAGCTGCTCCGCGCACCCGAGGCCGCCGCGGCCCGGGAGGCGCTGCTTCGCAGTGCGGTCCCTTCTCCCGAGTCGACCTACAACCGCGCCAAGAACCGCTTTGACACCGCGCAGACTGGGTACGCTTCTTCGCAGGAGCTCTCCAGCGCTCGCGCGGAGCTCCGCGCCTCGCATAGCGCGTTGAGCGCGGCGAAGCGCGAGCTCGACGTCGGCAGGATCAAGCTCAGGGCGAAGGCGGACACCTTCCGGCTCGCCGGCGCCAACGGAAAGCTGAAGGCGGCGCAGGAAGAGTTGGCAGCCCTCCAGACCGAGCCGCAGTTGGACCCGGCGGCACAAGCGCGGTCAAGGCAGCTGCAGAATGGGCAGGACCCCCGTGGAATCCGAGCTCTCACCGCCGAAGTCGTCAAGGCCCGCACGCGCGCCAGCCAATCGGCGAACGAGAGCCGCAGCTACAGCCCCACCGCGACCGACGGCGTGGACCGCGCACCTGCCGCCTATCGCCCCGGCGATCCGGGCTCGGTGGGACGGGCTCCAGAAGATGTGATCACCGCGCCGGATCCCTCGGTCACCGGCGCCGGGCGCAAGCACACACTCGAAGATCCCGATGGGCTCTGGGGCGTCGCCCGCGAGGAGTACGGAACGGAGCCCGCGGCCTACGCGGTGGCCTACGCCAATCGCATCGACGCCCCCGATGCAGTCGCCGAGGGGAGAGAGCTAACCCTTCCTCCGGATGCGTGGGTGATGAGCTTCATGGACCGGCTGCAAAAGGGCGACATCCAGGTCGATCGACGGGGCTCCCTGAGCGGCGATCTCCCCGACCGCCCGGCGGAGCTCAGCCGCGAGGTCCGGACCACGCACTTCGGCACCCTTGCAATGTGATGCCTAGAAGCTGGCGTCGAGCACCACGTCGCCCTGCACCCCAACCTGATAAGCCGAGACGCGCCGCTCGAAGAAGTTGGCCAGCTCCTGTACGTCCTGGAGGTCCATGAAGGAGAACGGGTTCTTCGCGTGGTACCGCTTCGCGAAACCCAGTGCGGTCAACCGTTGGTCCGCCACGCACTCCAGATACTGCCGCATATCCTTCACCGAGAGGCCGGCCACTCCACCGCTCAGGAGATCTTGAGCGAAGAGGGTCTCGCCCTCGATCGCGTCCTCGAGCATCGCCGCGACATCCTGCTCCAGCTGAGCGTCGAAGAGCTCCGGCTGCTCCTTGCGAATCGTCTTCACAGCCTCGAATGCGAACGCCATGTGAGCGCTCTCATCCCGGAAAACCCAGTTGGTTCCGGCCGCCAGCCCGTGCAGAAGCCCCTTGGATCGAAGGAAGTAGACGTAAGCGAAAGCGGCAAAGAAGAAGAGCCCCTCGACACAGCCGGCGTAGCAGATCAGGTTGAGGAGGAACTGCCGGCGATTGTCGGCGGTCTCCAACCGGTTCAGCTTGTGGATCGAGTTCATCCACTTGAGACAGAACTGACCCTTGTGGCGAATCGACGGGATATTCTCCAGAGCGGAGAAGGCCTTCACCCGCTCTTCCGGCTCCGGAACGTACGTGTCGAGGAGCGTTAGATAGAACTGGACGTGGAGCGCCTCTTCGTAGAGCTGCCGGGAGAGGTACATCCGCGCTTCGGGCGCATTGAGGTGCTTGTACAGGTTGAGCACCAGGTTGTTGGCGACGATCGAGTCGCCGGTGGCGAAGAAGGCCACCAGGCGGTTGATCAGATGGCGCTCCGCCTCGGTCATCTTGGAGCGTAGGTCCACTAGGTCGGTGGAGAAATCGACCTCCTCCACCGTCCAAGTGTTCTTAATGGCGTTCTGATACATCCCGTAGAACGTCGGGTAGGCCATCGGGCGCAGTGTTAGCTTCAGTCCAGGATCAAGTAGCATGGTCGTTGGTTCTTTCTACTGACAGGCCTCGCAGTTCTCCGGGTTCTCGAGTGAGCAGGCCACCGCAGCCGCAGCGCTGACCGCGGCCACTTCCTGCACCTTGACCTCGTCTGCGGCCGAAGGCTCGCGCTCTTCCGAAACGGTGGTCTTGGTGATGCGTGTCGCCGGCCGCGAACGCAGGTAGTAGGTGGTCTTGAGCCCCTTCTGCCAGGCGTAGAAGTACATCGAAGAGAGACGGCCGATGTTCGGGCTCTCCACGAACAGGTTCAACGACTGGCTCTGATCGATGTAGGCGCCCCGCGACGCAGCCATGTCGATCAGCGAGCGCATCGGGATCTCCCACGCGGTCCGATAGACCTCGCGGAGCTCGGACGGGATCTCGGCGAGCCCCTGGATCGAGCCTTCCGCCAGCTTGATCTTGGTGCGGGTCGCCTCGTTCCACATCCCGAGCTTCTGCAGCTCCTTCACCAGATACCGGTTCACCTGGAGGAAGTCGCCGGAGAGCGTCTCCCGCTTGAAGAGGTTGGAAACCTGAGGCTCGATGCACTCGTAGCAGCCGGCGATTGAGGCGATAGTCGCGGTGGGAGCGATCGCAATCATCAGAGAGTTGCGCAATCCCACTCGCTGGATCCGGGCCCGCAGCGCATTCCAGCGCTCCGGCTCGTCCGGGGTGATGCCCCAATGATCGAACTGCAGCTCACCCTTGGCCGACCGCGTGTCGGCGAACGAGGGATGAGGGCCGAACTGCTCCGCCAGATCGCAGGAGGCGGAGAGCGCGGAGTAGTAGACCTCCTCCTGGATCCGGGCGGAGAGCTTCGTCGCCTGGGCAGAGTCGAACGGCAGACGGAGCAGGAAGAAGATGTCTTGAAGGCCCATCACGCCCAGACCTACCGGACGCCATTTGTTGTTGGAGGTCTTGGCGGTGGCGATCGGGTAGTAGTTGAGATCGATCACCCGGTCGAGCTGACGGAGGGCCACCGCCACGTTGGACGAGAGCTTCTCGAAGTCGAAGGCACCGTCCTTCACATATCGGCTGAGATTGACCGAGCCCAGATTGCAGACCGCCGTCTCGCTCGAGTTGGTGACCTCGATGATCTCGGTGCAGAGGTTGGAGAGATGAATCACATTCTCCGGCCTCGCGGTCTGGTTGGACTTCCTGTTGCTGGCGTCCTTGAAGGTCATCCAGCCGTTTCCGGTCTGGGCCAGGGTCCGCATCATCCGGGCGTAGAGGTCGCGGGCCTTAACCTGCTTTACCGCCAAGCGATCTTTTTCAGCCTGCTCGTAGGCCGCCTCAAAGGCGGCGCCGTAGAGATCCACCAGGTGCGGCACCGCCTTGGGATCGAACAGCGACCACTGGCCGTCGCTCTCGATTCGGCGCATGAACAGGTCGGAGGTCCAGCAGGCCAGGTTCAGGTTGTGCGCGCGGCGCATCGGGTCGCCGGTGTTCTCGCGCAGCTCGAGGAAGTCCTCGATGTCGGCGTGCCAGTTCTCCAGGTAGACGCAGGCCGCACCCTTGCGCTTGCCACCCTGGTTCACTGCGGCGACCGAGGAATCGAGCGTCTTGAGCCAGGGAACGATGCCGTTGGAGTGGCCGTTGGTCGATTTGATCAGCGAGCCGCGGGCTCGGACCCTGTGGTACGCTACGCCGATGCCTCCCGAGAACTTGGAGAGCATCGCGATGTCGGAGTACTTCGAGTAGATCGACACCAGGTCGTCCTGGGGCGAGTCGAGCAGGAAGCAGCTGGAGAGCTGCTCATGCCGCGTCCCGGAGTTGAACAGGGTAGGGGAGCTGGGGATGTATTCCAGCGACGAGAAAAGCTGGTACAGCTCGATCGCTTCGCGCACGGTGGTGGAGAGGGCGCAGGCCACCCGCAGAAAGAAGTATTGCGGCGTCTCCAGCACGTTCCGGGTGTGCGGGTCCTTCAGGAGGTACCGGTCGTAGACCGTCCGGAGCCCGAAGTACTCGAAGAGGTCCATCCGGGAGAGCTCGATCGTGGCGTTCAGCTTCCGGCTGTTCTCCGAGACGAAGCCGGCCAGGCGATCATTGATCAAGCCCTGCTTCGAGCCCGCGGCGATCGACTGAGAGAAGGAGTGGATCTCCTGGTTGGAGATCTCTTTGTCGATATAGGTCCCAAGAAGACGCGCCGCGAGCCGGGCGTACTCCGGCTCTTCCACGATCAGGGAGGCGGCTGTCTGGATCGAGAGGCTGTCCAGCTCCTGGGTGGTGGCGCCGTCGTAGAGGCCGCTGATGGTCTTGGTGGCCACGCGCATGGCGTCAACCTGGGACAGCCCCACGCAGGAGCGGCCGACCGCTCGAACGATCTTGTTCAGATCGACCGGCTCGAAGGTTCCGTTTCGCTTGCGGACGCGCATAGACGTGGCCGTGTTGACCTCTTCGTTGACCGGAGGCAGAGAGGTCGAAGAACTCTGAGACGAGGCTCCGCCAAGGGTAGCCCCCAGCTCCTGACCGTTCACGCCATTCACCACAGCCCGCTGCGCTACATCCATGTCGGAACCTCTTTTCTTGAAGCCGTTGACACACTGCGACGATCACAAGTGCCGGCGCAATGCTGGGAGGTGCGTAGAGATGCACCTTTTCCTCAAGTCGGGCAAGTATGTGGTCGCCAAAAAACACAATCGGTAGGGGTCACAACTTTAAGGCCCACTACTAATTGTGGGTCTTGTGGAAAAGATGTGGAGGATCTGTGGGCGGCGGGGACGCGCCCTGTGGGCCGATTGTGGTTACCGGCACCGTGGCTGTGGATGTTTGTGAACGGTACCGGACCGGCCTGACATTTTCGGGCTCCAAGTGCCCGCCAACGAGTGATTACAGGGACTTTGGTGGGCGTGGTCGATCTTTGTGCGCTAGGCTTCTACAGACGATGAGCGCCCGGCCCGATCCGACCACCGATGCCATTCGCCGGGAGCGGGTCAGGGGCTTCCGGCTTGCCGCGGCGCTGCTGATCGCCCTCGCCTGGACCGATTTCGTCTCTGACCGACCTTCGCTCTGGCCCTTGCTGGTGAGGACACTCTGGGCACTCTCTCTGTTGATTCAGGCGGGCGTCCTCAGCCGGACCCACGAAGCCGGCTTCAGGCGTACGCTGTTCAGCGCCGGGTTCAGCGCCCCCCTGTTTGCCACGGCGCTCGCGATGACGACCGGCGGGCTACACAGCGCGCTCTTTCCGCTGCTCTTCACACTCCCGCTCGGGGTGGTGGCG
>JBGTHI010000891.1:0-1836 GCA_041746295.1 Myxococcaceae bacterium | reverse complement strand
ATTCCGGCGGGAGGCGCGCGTGGCGGTGGCCTCGGGCGCGGCGCAGGTCGCGGTGGGGACCCACGCGCTGATCCAGGAGGGGGTGACCTTCAAACGGCTGGGGCTGACCATCGTCGACGAGCAGCACCGGTTCGGCGTGATGCAGCGGCAGGCGCTGGCAGGCAAGGGGCCCACTCCGGACACCCTGGTGATGACCGCGACGCCGATTCCCCGGACCCTCTCGATGACGCTTTATGGGGATCTAGAGGTGTCGGTCATCGACGAGCTGCCCCCCGGACGCACGCCGATCGTGACGCGGGCCTTCCCCGGCTCGGAACCGGGGCGGGCGCGGGTCTATCAGGCGCTCGAGGCCGCCCTGCGAGAGGGACGGCAGGCCTACGTGATCTACCCGCTGGTCGAGGAGTCGGAGAAGTTGGACCTGACCGACGCGACCCGCGGCGCCGAGTCGCTGGCCGAGCGCTTCCCGCACGCACGGGTGGGGCTGCTTCACGGCCGCATGACCCCCGCGGAGAAGGACGCGGTGATGCAGCGGTTCCGCTCAGGTGAGCTCGGACTACTGATCTCGACCACGGTGGTCGAGGTGGGCGTGGACGTGCCCAACGCCTCGATTATGGTGATCGAGTCGGCGGAGCGCTTCGGCCTCTCGCAGCTTCACCAGCTCCGTGGCCGGGTGGGGCGCGGGGCGGCGGCCAGCGCCTGCTATCTGATCGCCGGCAGCGTGAGGTCGAAAGAGGCGATGGCCCGGCTGGGGGTGATGGTCCGGACGCAGGATGGCTTCCGGATCGCCGAGAAGGATCTCGAGCTCCGGGGGCCGGGAGAATTCCTGGGTACCCGGCAGAGCGGCTTACCGGAGCTCGCGGTGGCGGACCTTTCTCGCGATGGAGCGCTGCTTCTCACCGCCCGCGAGGAGGCGCTGCGGATCGTGGAGGAGGACCCTCGCATGCAGAGCCCGGAGCACCGGCCGATGGTGCGAGCGCTCGAAGGGCGATGGAAGGGGCGACTGGCTCTGGCGCGCGTCGGCTGAGCGGCGCTAGCTTCTCTCATGGATCGCGCCGGGCTGATCGAGAGGCTGTCTCGGCAGGGAGCCTTCTCCCCGCGCATCTTGAGCGCGGTCGCGGAGGTCGACCGCGCCCTCTTCGTGCCTCCCGAGCTTCAATCGGAGGCCTGGGAGGATCGTGCGCTCCCGATCGGCCTGGGTCAGACGGTGAGTCAGCCCTTCATCGTCGCGATGATGAGCCAGGCCCTGGGCCTGGAGGGGCACGAGCGGGTACTGGAGGTCGGAACCGGCTCGGGCTACCAGACCGCGGTGCTCTCCCGTCTTTGCCGAGAGGTGGCTTCGATCGAGCTGCTGCCGGAGTTGGAGGCGCTGGCCCTGTCGCGGCTGGCCAGCCTCGGGATCGGCAATGTGCGGTTTCGCTGTGGGGACGGCGCCCGGGGTTGGCCGGAGCTGGCCCCCTTCGATGGAATCATGGTCACCGCGGCGCCCGGCGCGATTCCACAGCCGCTCATCGAACAGCTCAGCACTGGAGGGCGACTGGTCATTCCGGTGGGGCCGCAAGGCGGGGACCAGAGACTTCTGCGCGTGGAACGGGAGGGGGAGCTCGGGGGGTACCAGACCCAGGAGCTCGGGGCCGTGAGGTTCGTGCCCTTGGTATGAGGGTATAAGCTCTTCGAGTGGATCCGAGCGGTCCCGGCCATTACGCTCCTCGGCGATGATCACCTGCCCCGTTTGTGAGCATCACCAGCCGCCGGTGGAGAGCTGCGCGCTCTGCGGAACCCCGTTCGCGACGGCCAAGGCGCCGGCTGCCCCGGTCGCTGCGATGCCTGGCCTGGAGG
>JBGTHI010000890.1:0-2324 GCA_041746295.1 Myxococcaceae bacterium | reverse complement strand
AGATCGCGCTTGGACCGGAACTCACCATCGAAGGCGTTCATGATTCGCAGCCGAAGCGCATCCTTGGTGCCGAGCGCCGTGTCAATCCGCTCGGCGGCTTCGACCATCGCCTCCATCCGGAAGCACTTCTCGCCGGTGAAGACGGGGATGTTCACGACGCTGCCGACCTTCAGCGCCATGTTCCGCAGGGCATAGGTGGCGGCCGCAATGTCCATCGCACCGGCCTCGATCGGCCGGCTGTAGTTGTAGACCCGCTCGCCTTCCTTCTGCTTGGTGATCTCGGCTTTGCCGGTGGCATGATCGAGTTGGGCGCGCTGCCGCCTGCGCCGGCGGTTCTCATCCGCAAACAGGTCATGGCCCGTGGTGCGGCCGGCCCCGGGATCCCAGTAGGTGATGAACTTGTCGTCGATGGGAAAGGCGTAGAGGAGCTTGGTCGACTTGGCCAGAACCACGATCGGCGTGACTCGTCCGCCCCAGTGGGTAATCTCCGCGCCCACCGTCATCTGCGCAGTGCCGGCGGTAAAGCCCAGGTACTGAACGTTGTAGTTGAGCTGCTCGCCCGGTCCGAAGGCCGGCCGCAAGCTGGGCGGCGCGGGCGTAGCGGGGGCCAGCGGCGAGACGAGCAGGCTGATCAGTAGCAGCAGTGGTCGGGTCAACCTAACTCTCCTGTGGGACACTGTAGCCTCAAGACGTCGCGGCTTCGCGGGCATTCAGAGGGCATAGGTTACACTTCTGGGTATGCCCTCCGATGACCTCGACGATGATGACAAGGGAGGCCGCCCCGGTGCGGTTCGTCACCGGGAGTTCGACTGCCCAAGTTGCAATGCCAACAATCCGGTGGATCCCGCCTTCGTGGACGGAGATGAGCTGTTGTGCAATTACTGCGGCAGCGAGTTCCGGGTGAAGATCAGCGACGAAGGAAAGGTGCGCTTCTTGGAGCTGTAGGGCCGCCCTCAGGGAGTGCGCGGCGGTCGGTCGCCAAAGATGGCG
The DNA here is from genome assembly GCA_041746295.1 of Myxococcaceae bacterium. Taxonomy (GTDB): domain Bacteria; phylum Myxococcota; class Myxococcia; order Myxococcales; family Myxococcaceae; genus JBGTHI01. Next base: position 1,334 of record JBGTHI010000890.1, on the reverse strand, counting down.
GTGCCGATGCGCAGGCAGGTGGCGCCCTCTTCGATCGCCACCTCGAAGTCTCCGGTCATTCCCATCGACAGCCCGGGTAAGCCCTCTCTTCTCCCGAGCGTGCGAAGCCTGACGAAGTAGGGACGGGAGGCCTCGGCGTCGTTGGCCAGGGGCGGAAGCCCCATCAACCCGAGGAGCTCCAGCCCTTCGATGCCGCGGACTTCTTCGATGAAGCCGGTGAGCGCCTCTTCCGCGACGCCGCCCTTTTGATCCTCGCCGAAGCTGACTTGCACGTAGCAGGCGAGCGGAGCTCCTTCCTTCTCGGCGAGGCGTCGCCTGCCCAGGGCTCTTGCGATCTCGAGGTCATCCAGCGCGTGAAATACCGAAGCATGGCGCGCGACGAGCGGGACCTTGTTCCTCTGCAGCCTTCCGATTGCATGCCAGCGTAGCTCAGGCAGCCGCGCGAGGGCGTCCGCCTTGTCGCGCAGCTCTTGCGGATAGTTCTCTCCAAACTCCCGCGCGCCCGCGTCATAGGCTTCTTGAACCGCCGAAGCGGGGTGAAACTTGGAGACTGCCACCAGTTGCACGGACGAACGCGCCCGGTCCGCCCGCGCGCACGCTGCTGAGACGCGCTGTTCAACCGCTCTGAACCGCTCGCCGATCCCCGTCATCACCTGCTCCACGGAAGCGGGAAGCCCGCCTCGCGCAGCACCGCCACCGTCTCTGCCATCGGTAGTCCGGCGACGTTCGAAGGGCTTCCCGAGATCGACTCGACCATGAAGGTGCCGATTCCCTGGAAGGCATATCCGCCCGACTTGTCGTCTGGCTCCCCCGTTGCGGCGTACCAGGCGATCTCCTCGCCCGATAGCGCTCGAAAGCGCATCTGCGTGGTCTGCACCCAACTGCACCGAAAAGCGCCGTCGAAAGCGACCGCGGTCATGACCTGATGCTCGCGTCCCGCGAGACGGGCCAGCCGTTCCCGAGCCTCCTGACGGTCGCGCGGCTTGCCGAAGATCTCGCCGTCCAACACCACGATGGTATCGGCCGCGATCACCAACGCAGTGGGGGACCGCGCGGCCACCGCCCGGGCCTTCTCCCTGGCGAGCCGGAGCGCATACCCGGTCGGCCGCTCGTCTTTCCCTACCGCCTCGTCGATGTCGGCCGGCTGAATCTCGAAGCGCAGCCCCAGCGCCCCTAGGAGCTCGCGCCGGCGGGGCGACCCGGAGGCCAGAATCAGCTGCGGCGGTGAGGCGACCATGGCGGAGCGTCTAGCCGCTGCTTCCCACCGAGCTGACCAACTCCTCGTTGGTGGTGACCCTGGCCTTCTTTTTCAGCTCTTTGATGAAGGTGTCCTT
>JBGTHI010000889.1:0-2040 GCA_041746295.1 Myxococcaceae bacterium | reverse complement strand
AGCCCCAGGCACACGTGTGGACCGAAGCCGAAGGCGAGGTGAGCATTGGGCCGGCGATGGGGATGCAGGTCTTCTGGCGTCTCCTCGCGCGCAGGATCGTGGTTCGCCGCCAGGAGGAAAGCCGAGACACGGCTGCCCTTCCGCAGTGGAACGCCCTCGAAGACCAGGTCCTCGCGGGCGTAGTGCATCTTTGTCATCATCACTGGCGAGTGGAAGCGCAGGAACTCCTCGACTGCGAGAGGAAGTCGCGCTGGAGCGGATAGAGCTTCTTCTTTGAGCCCAGGGTCGGAGAGCAGGCTCGCGATAGAGTCGGTGATGAGGTGGACGGTCGTCTCATGTCCCGCGAGGAACAGGAGCACGACCGTCGAGAGGACCTCCTCCTCAGAGAGCCGGCCGTCCTCGCCCTCGGCGCGGACGAGCTCGCGGATGAGGCCGGCTCGGTTGGTGCGGCGCACCACCTCAAGATCGGATCGAAAGTGGCGCAGGACCCGCCAAAGCCCTGGCATGGCCCGCAGGATCGTGGTCACGCCGGGGTCGGACAGCGGTCCGATCCAACGTGCGACGCGCTCACGGTCAGCAGTGGGAACTCCAAGGAGTGAGCAGATCGCCAGCAGTGGCAGCGGACGCGTAAGTTGCCTTAAGATCCACCGGCCGAGCAGGATTCAGGCTGTCCAGGAGGCCGTCCGCCATCTGGGCTAAGTCGGGCACGAGGTCGTCGATGGCCCTTCGAGCAAAGGCGCGGTCCACAAGGCTCCGCAGTCGCCGATGGTCCTCCCCGTCCTTGATAATGAGGCTGTCGAGCATCGGAGAGAGAAAGCGGGGCAGGAACCACAACGTCTGCCGCATCGTCCGTCCGGTGGCGCTCCTGGGGTCGCGAACAAAGCGTGTGTCCTTGAGGAGCGCGCGGGCGGCAGCGTCGGTCGTGGTGACCCACGTCCGACCGATCAGCGGCACCCGCGTCTCGACCAGATGTCCGGCCGCACGCATCTGCGCGAGCAAGGGCTGGGGCTCGGCCAGAAAGGTGCTCGACGTCAGGTTCCAAGCCATGCTCGAGCGTTCTCGTTGGGGGGAGCTGCTCGCGCAAGCTATCATCGGTGCTACGGCCCGTGTCATCCGGTGAGGAGGCCGCAGCCACTGTCATTTAGGTGGAACTGCCGGAGCGATTGAGCAGCTCCGCTCCTGAGCAAACCCGTCACGGCTGCGGCGCTCCGGAAGGGGCTGAGCGGCTTAGACCTCCGCCTGATCCGGATGGCGGAGCGCCTCAAAATAATGGAGAGAGCCAATGCGTTTCACGCCAGATGCTGGAGGCCGCGGCTCGCCGGCCTCGTTGTCGCGACGGGTTGGTTCGCCGACAGCACGATACCCGTCTTAAGTCTCTTGGGATCGGTTCGAGTCGTGCATCTGTCAGCTCCCTGGCAATCGGTGCTGTGGCCCCATTAGGCGCCGCCCGACTGGATTGATGGCGCGGAGGCCAGCTCTGATTGCCCGTCGTTAGCGCCCATTGGACAGTTTGAGGTACTGAGCTTCGGAGGGTTTCGGGCTCATCGTATCCGCCAAGGAGTGGAGATTAGCCAGAAACCAGCGACGCAGAGAGCGGCTGCCGGGAAGGCTGTAAAAGAGATCCGGCGGGCGACCCCGCGGCCCGCGTCGGCAGCGCGCGCCAACCAGCTTAGCGGCTATTGAACGTATCGACGGAAGGCGCAATGCCGATCCCCTCCTCGCAGGGTTGCGCGATGATGCGGGATAATGCCTCCCATGGGGGGTCAAACGCCCCGCTGGAACGAGACGTCACGGTGCCGGTTCCCGACCAAGTCGTTCCGTTCGCGCCATCCCTTGCGCGTGACTGGCGAGCTGACGACGTGGAAGGGGCATCTAAGGGATGCACTCGCAGCCATGAAGGCGGCGCTCCAGAACTTGAACCGCCCGCTCAGCCCAGGCCAGCCCGTGCGGTCAATTTCCCTTTCGGGTGTTTGACCCGCAAGATCGGCACCGGAACCGCAGCCTCTCGCCGGCGATCGTCCCGCGCTTCAGCTTCAGTGC
>JBGTHI010000888.1:0-1804 GCA_041746295.1 Myxococcaceae bacterium | reverse complement strand
CGGTAGTACGCTTGGATCAGCCACGAAAGATCAATGTGTTGCGCCAGGTTAGTGAATGCCAAGTCCGGTGCGTTCCTGGCAAGCTCGGCGATTCGCAGTCGTTTCGTTGACATGGTTATAGGGCTCGGCGTCCCTGTCATGTTTCCCTCCTGCGGTTCATGAGACGGCGTCCCCTTCCCTCCACAGGGTCCGGTCGGGACCGTTCCCCCGCTTCAAAGGTACTATGAGACGCTCCGACTCCCTGCCGTCCGTCTCGCCGCGCTTCGTTTCCTTCGCTTGGCGATACCATCGTTGCATCCCTTGGTTCGTCCCCATCGGCCCGGGACACGGGGCCGTGGATCATCCTGGAGTTGTTATACTCGGCTCGGCTGAACTTGGCACAAGTTGTAGTCGTCTGGGCATGGGCATAAACTACCCACGAGCAGCGACTTGGAGACTGAACCGGTTGGGCCTGCCATGCGCGAGATCATCTTCACCGAGGACGACCGGCGAGCCCTGGCCCATTACCGCTACCATCACCCCGAGCCCCGCGTCCAACGCAAGATCGAGGTCCTCTGGCTCAAGAGCCACGGACTGGGCCATGACCGGATCGCCGCTTACGCCGATGTCTCCCGACGCACCGTCCAGCGCCACCTCGACGAGTATCTTCAAGGCGGCCTGCAGAGAGTCTGTCGCGGCCGCGATCCTCAACCCCGGGCCGCCCTGGTCGAGCACGAGGTGTCCCTGGAGGAGCACTTCGAGGCCCACCCGGTCCGCTCCGCCAAGCAGGCTCGGGCCGTCATCGAGCAGAAGACCGGCATCCGCCGGGGCCTGACCCAGGTCCGCCACTTCCTCAAGGACCGGCTCGGGCTCCGCTGGCGCCGGGCCGGGGCCATCCCCGGGCCCCCCAGGAAGACGATCGCCGAGCACGCCCGGGAGCAGTCGGCCTTCCTACGGGATAAGCTGGAGCCACGACCGGGGCAGGCCCGCCAGGGCCGCAGGCAGGTGTACTTCGTGGACGCCGCGCACTTCGTGTTCGCGCCGTCCTTGGGGTGCTTGTGGTGCGCGGCCCGGCTGTTCATGCGGGCGGCCTCGGGCCGCAAGCGTCACAACGTCCTGGGGGCGTTCGACGCGGTGACCCACCGGCTGATCCGGGTGACCAACGACGGCTACATCAACGCCGAGTCGGTCTGCTCGTTGCTGAGGGCGGTGGCGGAGGCATCGGTGGGGTTGCCGATCACGCTGGTGCTGGACAACGCCCGTTACCAGAAGTGCGCGGTGGTGCAGGCGCTGGCGGCGTCGTTGGGGATCGAGCTGTTGTATCTTCCCAGCGACTCGCCGAACTTGAACCTGATCGAGCGGTTGTGGCGGTTCGTGCGCAAAGAGTCGCTGAACTCGACCTACTATGAGAAGTTCGAGGACTTCAGCGCCGCCATTGATGAATGTCTGGACGGCTTGAGCACGGTGGGACTTTCTCAAAAGTGCCTCTCAGCCGATGTAACTCGTGGACAGTTCGCGTCGAGGCGTGTGCAATCAGGGGCGTGATCCCTCGATCGGCCTCGACGGAATGTGCCACCATGCCCACGATCCCGCAACGGGTCGCCAGTGCCTTCGCAGTCCTCTGCGGACGATACGGCGACGTCACCAGGTTGGCCAACGACCGCGATCAGTCGCGGCAATCGCTCTACCGCGAGGCAGAGCAGGTCGCCAAGGCCGTCGACGGTGCCGCGGCCCAAGCCCGGATCGACGAGCTTCAGCGCCACCTCGCCGAGCAGCAGGCCGAGGTCCAGGCCCTCCGGGAGCGGCTGGATCACGCCGTGGAGAT
>JBGTHI010000887.1:0-1792 GCA_041746295.1 Myxococcaceae bacterium | reverse complement strand
GATGCGGCGTTTTCGACGATTCCCGCAATCGGGCTGCGGCTGTCGGCCGAGACTTTTCCCGGCATTTACCGATGGGACAGGAAGACGATCGAGGCGGAGGAGATCGAACTGTTCATAGAAATTGGCGGGCCGGCGATCCAGACCCGAGCAGCGCGGGACGGTGTGGAACTGCGATTTGAATCGACGCGTTCATCGGCGTGGGAGGGGATGAAGGATGCATGGGATGCAAAGGAAGAGGCGGTCCCGCAGGTGGATCGCCTTGTGGGATTGAGTGGTGAACAGTCCGGGGTTCGATTCAGCCGGAAGATCAGGCCGGCCGATGCGGGCCATGAGACGCTGGACGTAGTGTGGTGTTCCCACAACGGGCCGACGATGGACTGGCAGGGCGAACGGATGCCGTTTCGTTACGCGGAGCGGTTTGCGGATCTGGAGGCCGTGTGCGCGTGGGCGATGGGCCAGGGCGTCGAGTTGTTCGACAACGCCGCGCGGGTGGATGGGATCATCGGCGACAATGATCTTTCGAGTTCGATCAATCATCTGATGGCGTACACGCTGCATTCGTGGCTGATAAACACCTGGTGGGCGGTGCGAGACGCGGCGGATGGGCCGCGGGAGATTCTGGCGGCCTGGGAGGGCACTTGTTACATGCTTTCGACGCTGGATGTGGAATACACGCAGTCGCCGTTTTACCTGGCGGTTTGGCCGGAATTGCTGGGACATCAGTTGGAGTTGTGGTCCGCGTTCGCCCGGCCCGGCGAGCAGTCGTTGGGCGAGCGCGGCAAGGGGACATTGTTTCAGTCGCACGATGTGGGGGCGCACGCATCGGTGCTGCGGCAGATCTATTCCCACGATATGGAGGTCGAGGAAACGAGCAACTGGCTGATCCTGGCGTATGCGCACTGGCGGCGCACCGGCGATGACGGGCTGGTGCGGCGGTTCGCGGGAGATGTGCCGCGCTACCTGTCGTTCCTGGCGGCGTGCGACACGACGGGCAACGGCGTGCCGGATCACGGGGTGGCCAATACGCTGGATGATGCCTCGCCGGCAGTGCAGTTTGGAAGGGAGCAGACGTACCTGGCGGTCAAGACGATGGCCGCGACGATGGCAGGAGCGGCCATGCTTCGGCATCTGGGCGGAGCGGGGATGGAGGAATTGGCGTCGGATTGTGATGCGCGGGTGGCCCGGCTGGCGCAGGCGGTTGCGCGCGATGGCTGGCTTGGGGATCATTATGCGACGCTGCTGAAGCGGGATGGAACGCTGAAGAATCCCTGGACGGGTGAACAAGTGGTGTTCGAGGAGATTCCCGGGTGGGATGCAGCGCACATTTACACGGCCAACGGATTGGCGGTGCTGGACATGGTTGGGTGTGAAGTGCCGCTGGATCAACAGCAAATCGCCCACGACCTGCGGACGGCGACGGCGCGGTGCCTCCGCGAGTATGGGTGTGTACACAGCGACTTTCAGAACGAGAACCCGAAACAGTTGGAGAAGATGCTCGGACTGGTGGGTGTGGCGCGGGCGCCGGGGTGGATTTCGATGAACATGCTCCGCGATGTGGCGGCGCTATACCGAGGGGTGGATCTGCGTCACCTGGCGGATCGGTACTGGCAATGGCAGGTGATGACCAACACGCAGGAAGTGAAAATGTTCTTCGAGACCTTTGGTGGGAACAACCTGAGTTTCTATCCCCGCGGCCTGGCGGTGTGGGGATACTTCGACGCGGTGGCCGGGAGACGGATCGATAACGTGAACGGGCATGACAGCGCCCGGCCGGCCGTCGGGCCGGTTCGCG
>JBGTHI010000886.1:0-7736 GCA_041746295.1 Myxococcaceae bacterium | reverse complement strand
GCCGCCGGAGGAGGTGTTATCGCCTCGGGCGTGGGTGACGGCGGGCTGGGCTCCGGTTCGGGCGGGGGTGGCGGCGGGGGCTCCTCTTTGCGGGGCAAGAGCTTCTCGTCGCGGGGCTTTCCTAGCCGGATCAGGGTGGCGGTGATCGGCTTCTGGTTCAGGTCGATCGACGGTGCAGCGCCCAGCTTGGCGTAGAGTAGACCGGCGGCGATGACCAGGGCGTGGCCGCCCACCGAGCCCAGGAGATAGCCTCCCATGGAGCTGCGGTGCGGACGCAGCAAGCTGCGCGAGCTGCCCAGTTTGCCGGAAGGTGCCGAGTCCACAAAGCGAGCGCCGTTAATGAGGCGCTCCCTCCTTGCCCGGCTTGACGCTGCGGGGAGCGAGCGGATCGGTGATCATCCCGACGTTGCTGATGCCGGCCCGCTGTGCGGCGGCCATCGCCTCCACCACCACCCCGTACTCGACGGCCCGGTCGGCGTGCAGGTAGAGCTCCTTGTCGGTCTGTGCCTTGGCGTTGGTCTTGAGCTTCTCCTCCAGCTCCTCCAGCCTGATTTCGGCATCACCCAGGTAGATGTGGCGATTGGCGTCGATCGACAGCACCAGCTTCTGGTCGCTGGCCTCGACCGGTGCTGCGCGCGTCTGCGGCAGGTTGACCTTCACCCCCTGCTGAATGAGCGGGGCGGTGACCATGAAGATGATCAGGAGAACCAGCATCACGTCGACCATCGGCGTGACGTTGATCTCGCTCATCGTGCTGCGCCCGGGGGCTCCCTTGCCTCCACCCATCGCCATCGTGTTTCTGCCCCTCGCGCGCCGCTACTTGAAGAAGTGGCGCTTGATGATGTTCAAGAAGTCGGAGGCGAAGTTCGACATCTCGGTGTCGAAGACGCGGATCCGGGAAACGAAGGAGTTGTAGGCGACCACCGCGGGGATCGCCGCGAAGAGTCCCGCCGCCGTGGCGAACAGCGCGTTGCCGACCGGTGCGGCGACCGTGGAGAGGGTGGCGTTCCCCTTGTCCGCGATCTCGTTGAAGGCATTTAGGATGCCGATCACCGTGCCGAACAGCCCGACGAACGGCGAGGCCGAGCCGACCGTTCCCAAGAAGGAGATGCGGGACTCGAGCTCGGTGATCTCCGAGGTGGAGGCGCGGACCAGCGCCCGCTCCACGTTCTCGATGCCGCCCTCGCCGATCTTGTCGGACATCGAGTCGTGATGCTTTTCCTTGCTCTGCGCCAGCTTGGTCAGCTCTTCGTAGCCCGCCTTGAAGACCTTGGAGAGGGGAGAAGCCTCCAGGGTCTGGGCGCGCTGGTAGATGGTGTCCAACCGCGACGCCTTCCAGAAGGAGTCCAGGAAAACCAGCGACTGGTTGCGAGCGCGGGAGAGCTGACGCGATTTCATCGCGATCAGCGCCCAGGAGATGAAGGAGACGCCCGCCAGCAGCGCCAGGACCATCAACTCGGGGAGGGAGCCGCTGCGGACGATTTCGACGTAGTCAATCGCCACCCAGACCGGGTGAAGGGGAAGGATCATGGGCCTTTTCGCGTAACAGAGGACATGGAAGGGGTCAAAGATACAATGTTGATGTGGGCGTGAATCCGGAAGCGGGTGCTGCGTCGGTCTCTCGCATGCAGGCGAAAGCCGACGCTGCCTGTGTACGGAGCTCCTCATGAACCGCGCAAACCTATTGGGTCTTAGCCTGCTCAGCCTGGTCTCTGTTTCGGGGTGCTACGCCTACGACCCCGGCTACGGCTACTACGACGAGGGTCTCTACTACCCGACCACACCCGGTGACGTGTCGATCAACTGGAGCTTCGCCGGAGCCCATTGCGTGGAAGCTCCGGAGGTGCAGTCGGTCTGGGTGACCATTCCCGGCGAGCGGCTGGAGAACGACGGCGTCTATCCCTGCCAGATCCGCGGTACGCCCGGCATCGTGCTGCGCGACTTCTACCCGGGTGACTACAGCTTTTCGCTGGAGGGGATCGGCTACCGCGGCGAGCGGCTGTACGTGGGCAGCGGTGTCTTCACCGTCGACGGCAGCATTCACCTGTCGGTGGACCTGGTTCCTTACGCGGGGCCGGGTGGGTATGCCTATCTGACCTGGAGCTTCCCGGGTGGCGGCGAGTCGAGCTCCTCGAACTCTCGGATGCTGAGCTCGGCCTCCACTCAAAGCTCGCAGCCGTCTGCCTCCTGCCGTGAGCTGGGGGTGGAGCAGGTGCAGGTTCGGATCGATGGGGGCGGGACCAAGAGCTATCCCTGCCTGGAGGGCACGCTGGGGCAGGGGGCGAAGACGCCGGTCCTGGGCAAGGGAACGCACCGGATCGAGCTCGCTGCGCTCGGGAAGGGCGGCGACAAAATCTACGGCTACAGCGGCGAGCTCAACGTGAGTGACAAGGAGACGGTCTCGGCGGCCTTCAGCTTTCGGTAGTCTCGAAAGTCGACCCTGGCAGACGGGATCAGGAGCCGCCCCCTCCAGCTCCGCTACCAGGAGGGAGAGCTCAATGCCTTCCTGCCCAGGCCAGAGGCTGAAGCGATCGTGGATCGGAAGCGGGCCGCTGGGGTGATCGCGGGAATCGACCTCCAGGCCGCCATGGATCCTCAAGGGCGGACGCGCCGACAGGCCATCATGAGGGCACACTTCGAAGCCATCGCGGCAGATGTGGCTGCGGCGCTTTCGTGTACCGGTTTTGGCGGCGGGGGAGAGGACTGGCGGTACGCTCTGGAGCCTTGAGCCGTGGTAGGTGTGCCGCCACGATGAAGCAGGATAACCGTCCAATCGGCGTGTTCGACTCCGGAGTGGGAGGGTTGACTGTGCTCCGCGCCCTCTCCGAGCGGATGCCGGCGGAATCGACGCTCTATCTGGGAGATACCGCACGCATCCCGTACGGGACCCGCTCGCCGGAGGTGGTGACCCGCTACTCAGTGCAGAACGGTCGGTTCTTGGCTGCGCGAGGCATCAAGCTGCTCGTGGTCGCCTGCAACACCGCCTCCGCCGTGGCCCTGCCCGCGCTGGCCGCCGTGCTGTCCGTCCCGGTCACTGGGGTGATCGAACCCGGTGCGCGAGCGGCGCTTACCCAGACGGCCTCTAGGCGCGTGGGGGTGATCGGCACCGCCGCGACGGTGGCCTCCGGCGCCTACGTCCGGGCGCTGCATGCGTTGGATCCCGGGATCGAGGTCTGGTCGCAGCCTTGCCCCCTGTTCGTGCCGCTCGCCGAGGAGGGTTGGGTCAGCGGGGAGGTTCCGGAGAAGGTGGCCCGGACCTACCTGAAGGGGCTCCGGGCATCCGGGGTGGACACCCTGGTCCTGGGCTGCACCCACTACCCGCTCCTGCGAGACGTCATCGCCGCCGAGGCCGGACCCGGGATCGCCCTGGTCGACTCGGCGGAGTCGACCGCTCATGCCGTCCATGAGCTCCTGGCCGGAGGGGGCGCGTTGGCGTCGCCGAGCAACGCCGCCACCCACCACTTCTGCGTGACCGACGTCCCATCGCACTTCCTGGAAGTTGCCGGCCGGTTCTTCGGCCGGCCGGTGAAGTATGCGGAAGGTGTGGACGTGCCGTTCTAGAGACTGGGGAGAGGTCCGTAGGACAGGACGGAGGCACGACGCCGAGCCCCGCATCGACGAGAGTATGTAGAGGGTCCACCGGCGATGCCTCTACACACTCTCATGGGTGGAATGCGACTTGTATGGCGCCGCGGCATGACCAAAAAGGATCGGGACAGAGGTCTCAACGCCCTGGCGAGACGTCAGCACGGCTGCTTCACCCGCGCGCAGGCGCTTGAGTTCGGGTACTCCCGGAGCACCGTCCGACGAAATCTAAATTCAGGGACCTGGATCCGGTTGCGTCCCCGGGTCTTCACGAGCGCTGCGTCTTCAGATGGGTGGTTCAGGAAGATGAGCGCCGCTGTCCTCTGGGCCGGGCCGGAAGCAGCCCTCTCTCACCGTGCCGCGGCGCAGCTATGGGGACTGACTGATCTCTCGAGCCAGCGGGTAGAGTTCACATGCCCGCGCTGGCTTCCGCCCTTTCTCAAGAATGACCGGCTCCACCGTTCAAGGCTCGAGGGCAAGGACCTGAGAATCCGGGAACGTCTCCCGGTGACCACTCCCGAGCGAACCCTCTTCGACCTCGCGGCGGTCGAGGATTCACCCATCGTTGAGCAGCTCTTCGACGCTCTCCTGCGGAAGCGGTTGATCGATCTCGGTCGAATAGAGGCCCGGCTCGACGAGGATCGGCGTCGGCGCGGCGTGGGGCTGCTCCGCTACCTGGTAAAAGAGCGCCTCGGCGATCCGGTGGGTGCCGAGAGCGTGCTCGAGACGACCTTGTACGCACTGATTCGCAGCAGCGGCCTCCCCCTGCCCAAGCGGCAGTGGAACGTGAGGGACGGCGACGAGCTCATCGGCCGGGTCGATTTCGCCTATCCCGAGAAGCGGCTTGCGGTCGAGGCGGACGGGTACGCCTACCATTCCGGGTTACAGGCATGGGATCGCGACCGGCTTCGCGACAATGCGCTGGCCGTGGCCGGCTGGGGAGTCCTCCGCTTCTGCGACGCCGACATCCACCGGCGTCCGAAGGTCGTGCTGGCTCGGCTCGAGCAAGCACTGCGCCTTTGGGGAGCGAGCCTGGCTAGGAACGTTCCCGCGGCACCCGGGTGACCTCAATCTGAAGGTCGTCGGCGCGCGGCAGGTGGCCGGTCAACCGGGTGATCCACCGCTCCAGGGTGGGGAAGAAGCCGATCGCGTTGAGCGGCCCGTTCCACCAGCCCACGGTGATGCAGTAGTTCCGGTCGTAGGGTGCTCGGTGATGCTTGTCGTGGTGTTTCGAGGCGAGCACCAGCCGCAGCCGCTGCAGCCAGACCACCGGCCTGGGCGGCTGGGCCGTATGGGACCACTTGTGAAACTGGTTGGTCCCCATCACCCACGCCACCAGCGAGCCCAGGAAGGTGGCGATGAACAGGGTCCAGGTGCCGTGCCCATAGATCGAGAGGGCCACCGCCGCCGCCGCCACCGGAAGCGAGATCAGGCAGTTGGCGCCGTTGGTCTCGATGAAATCGTGACGGGTGATCTCCAGTGGGTCCAGATGGTGATGGCGGAAGGGCCGGATCAGTGCGGTACCGATTACCGGCATGTCCGGCGAACCCCAGGTGTCGGCCAACCAGTGCACCAACCCCGAAACCAGGTCGGCTCCCAGGAAGCCCAAGAAAAGGGCGATGGCCACGCCCCAAGGATGCTCCGCGGCGGGCGTCCAGAGGCGCGCGATCAGGACGATCATCAGAGCGAGAAAGGAGACGATGGAGACGATCTCCAAGACCCGCATGGCGCGGCTGTAACCCTGTGCAAGTGTCTCCGCGCTTCTGTGTGCGGTGGCCATATCTGGACCGCACGATAGGCGCACACCGGGGGTGGGGTCGAGCGCGAGTCGTCGCCTTGCCCGCCTGGTGAGCCCGCGGTACCGTCGATTGACGGCTCACAGCTTGACCATGGCCAAGACCTTCGACAAAGCCGTCACCGGCTTCAACCACAACATCAAGCACAACGGGAAGATGTTCCACGTCCAGACCGAAGACTCGGGCCTGAACAATCCCCATATCGTCACACACCTGTTCTTGGGCGGGAACATCGTCGCCTCCGAGAAATCCTCCTACTCGGACCTGCTGGGCAGCGAGAACCTGTCCCACCGAGTAAGAGCGCTGATGGAGGCGCAGCACAAGGCGATGCTGAGAAGCCTGGTCCGTGGAGAGCACGACGCCTCGGAGTCGGTGGCGCGACACTACGACCCGGGCGAGCTGGCGTTGGACGAGCCCTCGACCGAACCGACCCGCGAGCACGTGATGCCGATCCCGGCCGCCGAATCCGCTCCCGGGTTTGGAGAGGGGCTCATCACCGAGCGGAGGCTGGACGAAGTGATCTGGAGCTACCTGGCCAACCGATCTGAGTAGCGGGGCTCCCGGATCTGAAACTCGCGTCCCTTTGGAAAGGGTAGAGAATGACCCTCCATGGTTCAGCTGCTGCGTGTCACCAAGGCCTACCCGGGCAACGCCCCGTCGTTGGTGGATGTGACGCTCCAGATCGGGAAGGGCGAGTTCCTCTTCCTCACCGGGCCGTCCGGCGCCGGGAAGACCACGCTGCTGCGGTTGATGTTCAGCGCCGAGGCGGTGACGCAGGGCGAGGTGCGGGTCGGTGGGAAGAACATCGCGCGTATCCGCGAGTCGGCCATCCCCTATCTCCGCCGCAACGTCGGGGTGGTGTTCCAGGACTTCAAGCTGCTGCCGGACCGGACGGTCGCGGAGAATGTGGCGCTGGCCCTGGAGGTGCTTGGGGTTCCGTCCAGGATCTGCCGGGAGCGAGTGGTGGCGATGCTCAAGCGGGTGGGACTGGAATCCAAGGCCAGCTTACGGCCCCAGCACCTTTCCGGCGGAGAGCAGCAACGGGTGGTGATCGCCCGCGCGCTGGTCAACGAGCCCACCCTGCTGCTGGCTGATGAGCCGACCGGCAATCTGGACCCGGCGCTGACGATCGAGATCATGGATCTGCTGAACGACGCGACCGGCCGCGGCACTACCGTCGTGGTCGCCACCCATGACGAGAGCCTCCTCAGCCGCTACCAGAAGCGCACCGTCCGGCTGGAGGGGGGTCGGATCGTCTCTGACAGCAAGGCACTGCGCGCCGTCCCCGACCCCTCGCCCGGCCTCGTAGCCAGGGATGCCGAGCAGGCCTCACGATGAGCACCTGGGCCCTCTCGCAATATGCCTTTCGCTCCGCGGCGCTGGGGATCCGTCGCTCCCCCTTTATACACGGCGCGGCGGTGGGAACCCTGGCGGTGGTGCTCTTTGCCAGCGGATTGGTGCGCGGCGGGAGCCGCTGGCTGGAGCGGGTCGTCGACAGCCTAGGCAGTGAGGTAGAGCTCACCGCTTATCTGAAGGGGGGTACCCGCGCCGAGGAAGCGGCGGCGCTGGCCGCGGCGTTGCAGCAGCGGGCGGGAGGACAGGCGCGGGTAGTGGCCCCGGAGGAAGCGCTGGAGCGGCTTTCCAATGAGCTGGGATCGCTCGGCGATGCGCTGGCCGGTCTTCCCGAGAATCCGTTGCCGCTCTCGGTCGAGCTGCATGTCCCGCCCGCCGGACGGAACCCCGAAGCGCTGAAGCAGCTGGTCCAGGAGCTCAAGCGGGTAGGCACGGTGGAGTCGGTGGACTACGGCGAGGCGGCGGTGGAGCGACTGGCCTCCACGGTGCGGCTGCTTCAATGGGGCGGTCTGCTGGCCACCGCGATCGTTGGGGCGATCACCGCGGTGATCGTGGCGGCGACCCTGCAGCTGGCGATCTACGCGCGCCGTCAGGAGATCGAGATCCAGAAACTGGTGGGAGCCACCGACAGGTTCGTCCAGCTCCCCTTTCTACTCCAGGGGATCATGCAGGGACTGCTCGGCGCCGCGCTCGCATCGCTGGCGATCTGGCTGCTGACACTGTGGATCGGCCCCCAACTGGGCGCCGCGTTGGCCTTCCTCTCCTTGAGCGGCGGAAGCGGGCCGGCTTGGGCCAGCGCGCGGCTGTTCGGAGAGCTGTTTCTTCTGGGCGCACTGTTGGGTCTGGCCGGCAGCTTCCTGGCGGTGGCGCGCCTCTCCCGGGTGTAGCCGCGGTGCGAGCCGAGATGAGATCCACGGCGCGATTCACGGTGGGTCGGGCCGTCCGCCTAAGCGCCCTCCTTGTTTTGGCCGCCCTGCGTTCCCCGGCGCGCGCGTTCACCGC
>JBGTHI010000885.1:0-4060 GCA_041746295.1 Myxococcaceae bacterium | reverse complement strand
TGCGGCCTACGCGCTGGGGGCGCTGCGCGACGCGGGGGCGCGGCAGATCCTTCAAGCGCTCACTCAGGATCCGAGCGGACTGGTGCGCGAGGCCGCGGAGTGGGCTTTGGCTCGACTCGCTCCAAACTGAGTCGTTTAGCGCCCGGAATCCGGAGGCTATCCGACTCAGAATGACGATTCCGGCTCGCGCGAAGTCGTCAGCGCCTAATTTAGCTGGTCGCCGCCCCACTTGGCCGGCGGCGGTGGCGGGTTCGCCGAGGCCTTCTTCTTCGGCTCGGCCGCCTCCGCCTTGGTTCCACCATCTCCCGATGACCCTGACCTGCTCGGCTGATACTGCGGGATCTCCACATACCTGACCGAGGTCTCCGCTGGCGGCCGGCTGGGTGGAGCGACCGGCGGGACCGGCAGCGAATTGGACTCGGTCCGCTTCGCCTGTGCCGCCCGCTTCTCGCAGATCAGTCCCTTGTCCTCGCAGCGCCGCAGGCACAGCCCCAGCCCGTCGCGTCGCTCCACGTCCAGCCCGTATTCCATGGAGCAGCTCTCGCGGCAGCTTGCCCCCTTGTCCTCGCACTCGGCTGACGCGGCCCAAGCCTGGCAGACCAGCGCCGACATCGAGGTGAGAGACAGGGCCAGAAACGCCGGAAGCCGGGAAAGCCGCATCGCCCCTGAAGGCTAGCACACCCTCTAGAAGCCGCCCCCCTTGCCCTTGGTGGTTGGCGCGGGTGCGGGGGCCGGTGTCTCGCTGGGAGCGGGAGTTGCCGGGGTCTGCGCGGGTGTCTTGTGAGCCTGAATCTTGGCCTTGATGGGGGTCAGCCGCTCGGCGCCGATCTCCTTGCCGGTCAGGCGCTTCTGCGCGATCACCTGCTTGGCATGCCGCACCCGGTCGGTGGAGGTGGGGTGGGTGGACAGCAAGGCCATGACCCCGGGCACCTTGCCTTCTTGAGCCCCCAGCTTCTGGAAGAAGGTCACCAAGCCATTGGGGTCGTAGCCAGCGGAGGAGGTGTACTTCACCCCGTATTCATCCGCCTCGATCTCCTCGCTCCGGCCGTGGGCCCGGATGATCCCGGTGGCCGCCAGCGACGCCGCCACCTGCTTCACCTGCCCGGGGTTCTGTCCCAGCGCCATCCCGGCTACGGCCTGCAACCCGTAGGCGTTGATCATCTGACGGGCCGAATGGCGCCCCACCACATGGCCCGCCTCGTGCGCCATTACGCCCGCCAGCTCCGCCTCATTCGCCGCCGTCAGCAGCAGGCCGGTGTAGACGTAGAGGTTTCCGCCCGGCGTGGCGAAGGCGTTGACCGTCTTCGCGTCGTCGATCACAAAGACGCTCCAGACCACCCCCGGCCGGTCCCGCTTGGCGAAGGGGAGGATCCGGTTGGTGATGTCCCGCACGTATTTCACGATCTCCGGGTCATCCAGATACTGCACCCCCTGCTTCTGCAGCTCCTGCTTCACTTGAAGTCCCAGCTGGTTCTCCTGCTCATCGGAGATCAGCAGCTTCGCGGCCGCCTTCTCGGCCTTGATTCGACTCTGGGTAGTGCAACCCGCGGAAAGGGAGATCAGAACGGCGGCACTCAGGAGGCGGAAGATCTTTTGCATCGTTCTCTCTTCAAAAATTCAAAAGGGTTCCAAGTCGCTAACTTGCGGCGTTGAAGATCCGGATCGTAGATCGGGCCCGGAGGGTATCCATGCCTCGACCCCTGTGGTCCGGCGCAATCAGCTTTGGTCTGGTCAACATCCCGGTCAAGCTGTTCAGCGCGGTCTCGCCCAAGGAAGTTCACTTCCACATGCTCCACGAGAAGGATGGTGCGCGCATCAAGCAGAAGCGCGTCTGTGCCGCCGATGGGGCGGAAGTCCCCTACGAGCAGATAGTGAAGGGTTACGAGGTCTCGCCCGGCCGCTACGTGACTATCACCAAGGAGGAATTGGAGGCGCTGGACCCCAAGGGGAGCCGGACCATCGAGATCCAGGACTTCGTGGAGCTGGCCGAGATCGAGCCGCTCTACTATGAATCGAGCTACCACCTGGTGCCGGACAAGGGAGCCGCCAAGGCCTACGCGCTTCTCTTTGAGGCGATGCGGAAGACTCGGAAGGCCGCCGTGGCCCACTTTGTGATGCGCTCCAAGCAGTATCTCTGTTCGCTGCGGCCGATGGGGAAGGGGCTCCTGCTCAATACGCTGCTCTATGGGGACGAGATGATTCCGCAGAGCGAGCTCAACGAGCTCGAGGGCAATGCTTCGGCGCCGAAGGGGCGCGAGCTGGAGATGGCAGAGAAGTTGGTGGAGTCGCTCTCGGCCAAGTTCGATCCGGACCAGTACAAGGACGAGTACCGCGACAAAGTGCTGGCGATGCTGGAGGCGAAGGCGGAGGGACAGGAGGTCGTCGAGCCCCCGCAATCGGACGACGAGCCGAAGATCGTCGATCTGATGGAGGCGCTCCGGCGCAGCCTGGAGTCCGGCTTGGCCCGGGGGGAGCGGCGCGCGTGGAAAGGAGCCGAAGCGGCACGGGCCTCCGCTCCCAAAACCGCCAAGGCGAACAAGAAGCCGGCCAAGTCGGCGCCCAAAGGCTCCGGAGCCGCCTCTGGCGCCGCCAAGAAAAAGCGGTCGGCCTAGGCTGCTGGTCGGGCTAGGGTCGGGTCCCCATGCCCGAGCTGCCCGAAGTCGAGATCGCCCGCCGCAATCTGGAGAAGTGGTTCAAGGGGCGGAGAGTGGTGGGCGCCCAGGCGGACCGGTCTCGCATCTTCCGGGGGGCCGAGCCCAAAGTCTTCGAGAAGCTGCGCGGCAAGCTGGTCGCCACCGCCCGTAAGGGCAAGTATCTGCTCCTCACCTTCGAGCACGACCGCGGCCTGATGGCCCATCTGGGAATGACCGGCAAGTTCGTCCGCCGCCCGCACGAGCATGTGGAGCCCTACAGCCGCGCGCGGTTCCTGCTGGATAACGGACAGATCATCCACTACCGCGATCCACGCCTCTTCGGCCGGATCGAGCCGGTGCCGGCAAGGAAGCTCTGGGAGCTGAAGGCGGTCAAGGCGCTGGGCCAGGACCCGCTCTCCGACGGCCTCACGGTGGAAGACCTCAAGGCCCGGCTGGGTAATAGCAAGGGGCCGATCAAGGTCGCGATGATGGATCAGGCGAAGATCGCCGGGTTGGGCAACATCCACGCGGCGGAAGCCCTGTTCAGGGCCAAGCTCCACCCCGCTCGCAAGGGAACCGAGCTGACCCCCGCCGAGTGGAAGCGGCTGCACAAGGGAATCCACGACGCTCTGGAGTTTGCCATCCAGCGCGAGACCTCCGACGAGATCGAGTACGTGGAGGAGCCGGGCAGCGAGAATCCGTTCCTGATCTATGGCCGCGCGGGAGAGCCCTGCCGGAAGTGCAAGACCGTCGTGGAGAGCTTCACCCAGGGCGGCCGCACCACCCACTTCTGCTCGAGCTGCCAGCCCCGGCTTGGAGCCGGCGCGTGAAGGGGCTCAAGGCCAAAGGGCTGGACCACGTGGCGATCGCGGTCAAGGCGCTTGAGCCGGCGATCGCGCTCTACCGGGACGTGCTGGGGCTGGAGCTGGAGGCGGTGGAGGAGGTGCCGGAGCAGCAGGTGACCACGGCCATCTTTACCAGCCAGACGAGCCAGGGCCAGCAGATGGGCCGAATCGAGCTGATCTGCCCGACCGCCGATGACAGCGGCGTGGCTCGCTTCCTCCAAAAACGCGGCGAGGGAATCCACCACATCTGCCTGGAGGTCGAAGACCTGGACGCCGCGCTCGCGGAGCTCACCGCCCGTGGCGTTCCCCTGATCGACAAGAGCCCCAAGCCGGGAGCGGGTGGAGCGCGGGTCGCCTTCATCCACCCCAAGGGCGCCCATGGCGTGCTGCTGGAGCTACGACAGGGCCCAGCAAAGAGTTCATTGACACCTGAGAGGCCCGTCCGTTTAACTGCCGCGCCTTTTTGAAACCCTCAAATCACCTACGATTCGGAGACCGGTTGATGGTCCACTCGCTGCCGTTCCCTTGGGTGGCGCTGCTCGTCTTCTCGACAGCGGCCGCCGGCCAGACTCGACCGCGCCC
>JBGTHI010000884.1:0-1816 GCA_041746295.1 Myxococcaceae bacterium | reverse complement strand
GTGCCCGCGGGAAGCTACAGCCTGGTGGTGAGCAAGGCCGGCTATGCCGATTACCGGACCACGCTGGACGTGCCCAAGACGGGAATAATCGACATCCCCAAGATCGCCCTGACGCCGTCCGGTCTAGAGGACAAGGAGCGGGACGCGGGCGCGAAGGTGCCCTCGCCGCCGGTAGCGATCGTTCTGCGAAGCCAGCCGCCCGGTGCCGAGGTCTGGGTGAACGGGCTCTTCGAAGGAAAAACCCCGCGGGTCCTTTCGATGCTCCCGGGCAGCACCTTCCTGCTCAAGCTTCGGCTGGAGGGCTATCGCGAGATCGAGCGGTCGCTCGATGTCGGGGAGAGGCCGATGCAGGTGGAGGTCTTCCCGTTAGAGAAGATCAAGAAGGCGCCCGCGCCGACTCCGGCCCGGCGTACGCCCTCAGCGGGGACTGGGCCGGTACCGGCTCCGGACCGTGGCGTTGGCACCGTCCGCTTTGCGGTGACTCCCTGGGCTCACGTCAATTGCGGTGAGTACGACTTCGGAGCGACGCCGTTTCCGGATAAGCAGATGTCCGCCGGCACCTACGACTGTACCTTCCGGAACCCGAACCTGGGCATGGTTCAGAGGCGCCTGGAGGTGAGGGCGAACAACTTGGCGATCGTCTCGGTCAAGTTCAATTAGGATCCCGGACGCCTTGACGCTCCCTCCCGGTACTCCAATCGGAAAATACATCGTCCGCCGCAAGCTCGCCGAGGGCGGCATGGCCGAGATCTACCTCTGCTCGTCCCGCGGGCCGGAAGGGTTCGAGAAGGAGGTCGCGATCAAGAGGGTGAAGGCCTTCCTGCTGGCCGACCCGGGATTCGTGAAGATGTTCATCACCGAGGCGCGGGTCGCCTCCAAGCTGAATCACGCCAACGTGGTTCAGATCTTCGACTTCGACAAGCACCAGGACAGCTACTACCTGGCAATGGAGTACGTTTGCGGCCAGTCGCTCTGGTCGGTACGGAGGCGCGCGCGGGAGCGGATGATGCCGATCTCCCCGCTCCTCGTCGCCCAGATTGGCGCTGAGGTCGCGCGTGGGTTGGACCACGCTCACCGCCTGGCCGACCGGGGCCGGCCCCTGGGGATCGTTCATCGCGACGTGACCCCTCACAATGTTCTGATCTCCTACGAAGGGGCGGTGAAGCTGACCGACTTCGGAATCGCGAAGGCAGGCGATGGCACCACCGCGCCGGGTATCTTGAAGGGAAAGTTTGCCTACATGAGCCCGGAGCAGGCGCGCGGCGAACCGGTAGATGCGCGCACCGATGTCTTCGCGCTGGGGGTGGTGCTCTGGGAGCTGCTCACCGGAGGACGGCTCTTCGAGGGGGACGGCGATGTGGCGGTGCTCAAGGCGGTTCAGGAACGGGTGATCGCTCCACCGGCGCGGCTCAATCCGGATATCCCGGAAGCGCTTGATGCGGCGGTGATGAAGGCTCTGGAGCGCGACCTGAGCCGGCGCTACGCGAGCGCTTCGGAGCTGGAGCGCGCGCTGTCCCGCTTTCTGTTCCAGTCAGCCGCATCGGTCGAGGATCGCGACCTGGGCGCTTACGTCCGTTCGCTGTTCCCCGAAGAGCTGAACGCGGTCGAACCCGAGAGCGCCCCGCAGCAGTCGGCGCAGGCCGATCAGTCGGTCCCGTCAATGCACCCGGACGAGGACCCCGGGGCAGCGACCTACGTGCTGCCGGGCCGCAGGCGCTGGGCGGAAGCCGCTCATCCGGAGAATCGGCCGGCCAATCGGCCGGAGAATAGAATCGAAGCTTCGAGCACGGAGATGGCTCGAGTCGCATCCCCGCCG
>JBGTHI010000883.1:0-6659 GCA_041746295.1 Myxococcaceae bacterium | reverse complement strand
CGACTATCCAGTGACCCGGGGGCACGATGAAGACTTTAGAAGAGCTTGAAGCGTTCGTGGCGAAGGAAGCCAAGAGGGAGGCCCCAGCTGCCAGCTGTTGAAGATCGCAGCAAGCTTCCCAAGGGCAATCGGCTCGATTCGCAGTGCCCTCGAGATCCTTCTGTAAGTTCGAATACTTAGAGGCCGCTAGGCCAATCAATATTGATCTGGCACCTTTAAGGTGCCACACTAAGAGGCGATGAATGGAGAAACGCACTCCCAAATACGACCTGGAGGGATTCAGACTGGAGTTCACCTCGGTCCGTACCCTACGGATAACCCGGAAGGCGCAAGAGTGCGTCTTTCGTTTGGACCTCACGCTCGATGACGCTGTCCAGATCGTTCAGAGCATGAAGCGGTCGCAGTTTTATAAATCGATGACCTCATTCAACAATCATCGAGTTTGGCAGGACGTCTACCACGTGCCCTGGGAAGCGCTGACTCTGTACGTAAAGCTGACCGTAGATGAACGGGGACGACTCGTTCTTTCGATGAAGGAGAAGTGACCATGGCCAAAACCAATCAAAAAGTAAGCTGCTCCGAGTGCGGCAACCCCATGGTTCTCGAATCGAGGAATGACACGGTCACGTACAAAGGGCAGGTCGCGAAAGTGCGGGTGACCGGTCTCTGGTGCGATCACTGCGATGATGCAGTGTTTGAGGGTCCTGCGCTCAAGAAGCGCGAGGATGCCTACCTCGAGCTGCGCGCTAAGGTGGAAGGCGTGCTGGGTCCAAAAGAGGTTGCTGCGATTCGCGAGCGCTTGAAGCTCTCTCAGCGCAACGCTGGTGAGCTTCTCGGCGGCGGCCCCCGAGCTTTTCAAAAGTACGAATCGGGAGAGCAGCAGGTCAGCGTCCCGATGCGGAACCTGCTGCTGCTGCTCAAGAAGGATCCGAAGCGCCTACGGGAAATTCAGGCGGCCCAAAGCTGATAGGTTCGGCGCCCAGATGCACCGAGATTTCCTCTGACCAGTGCCCTTGCACTCGCCACCTTGGGCCTTGGCCTTCGCAAGGGCGAGATCATCGCGCTCAGCACTTCCGACGTGGACCTGGAGGCCCGGACTCTCCGCATCTCCAAGAGCCACCACCGGAAGACCACCAAAGGCGGCAAAGACAGCTACCTGCCCATCCCTATTGAAGCGATGCCCTACTTCCGGGCCGCTGTGGCCGCCACGCCCAGCGAGATCCTCTTTCCCGCTCCCGATGGCACGCAGCGCTCCCGCCACACCAAGACCGAACAGATCATCCGCCGCCTCATACTCCGGGCCGGCCTGGTGGAAGGTTGGGACATGAAGTGCCGAAGATGCGGCTTCCTCGAAAGAAGGGCAGAAGCCGATCAAGGCACGCCCACGCCCTGCCCGAAGTGTAATTTCCGCCTCTGGCCCAAAGGGATTCCGCGCCCTGCCCTCTTCAAGTCGATGCGGTCGACCTTCGTCACCCACGTGGTCGACATCACCGAGGACGCCACCTTGGGCAAGGACATGGCCCGCCACTCGGACATCCGCACCACCGACGAGCACTACCGAAAGCGCCGCGCTCAAAAACTGGCCGCGAAGATGGACTTGGTCCGCTTTCGCAGCCCGTCCGATCCCTTAGGGCACAATCTGGACACAACCCCTTTGGCCGGGACCGCTTCTCAACCGCGGGGGTCTCTTCAACCCACCGCAATGTCAGGAAGCACTGATGCGCGCCCGAGAGGATTCGAACCTCTGGCCTTTGGCTCCGGAGGCCAACGCTCTATCCAGCTGAGCTACGGGCGCAGAATAACGCTCTGGGGTATGACGCGCGGGCTATCCGCCGTCAAGGTGGAAAGGGTTGAGCCCCTCAAGACCAGCGAAGCCATCGGCGTCCACCGGCGCCCTCCTCTTCTGCCTTCTCCGCTGCCTCGTTGCGCTGCAACCAGTCGATCGGATGTGCTTCCGAAACGAAGAGGCTCCTTCGCGCGATCACCGAATCCAGATCGGTCCCGGGATACTGGAGACGTAGAAGCTGCACAAGAAGTCGCGCCTTGAAGGAATCCAGAATACCCGCGGGGAGAGTACCGGACCTCCCATCCGCGATCTCCTTTCCGAAATGGACCCCTCCTTCCGGAATGTGAGTCGCCCGGATGACCGGAATTCCACGCGACGTCGCACACTCGACCGCAGCCAGCAAGGAACGGGACATATTGCCGTCGCCCACACCTTCGATCACCAAGCCTTTGATACCGGTCTGCGCGTACTGATCGACGATGCTCCCATCTCTTCCGGTGAACGCCGAAACGATTTCGACCCAGGGAAGCGACTGGACACCCTCCAGGGGCGGGTTGATTCGGTCCAGACGCCGAGGCGGCGGGCTCT
This sequence comes from Myxococcaceae bacterium, assembly GCA_041746295.1. Classification (GTDB taxonomy): domain Bacteria; phylum Myxococcota; class Myxococcia; order Myxococcales; family Myxococcaceae; genus JBGTHI01. The sequence goes on along the minus strand of JBGTHI010000883.1, from coordinate 4,285 downwards.
CGAAGCGCACCCTTCCACGGGAGACGATCCCCATCCGCGGACCGTTCACCGAAACGAACGCCCCCAGACGATTGGTGTCCCGCTTCATCACGTATCGAGCAGCGTGGATCTCGCCATTCTCCACGACCAAGACGCCGTAACGCCTGGAATCTGGGTGGGCGGCGACGGCAGTGGCATCGCGGATATTGCGAGGACCATCTGGTTTCTTGTGAGTCGAATTCCTCATCGAACCGCTGACCACCACACCGTCGGTGAGCAGGTCCAGGAAGTAGGCGAGCTGCGCAATGGCATCGGTTCCCGCGAGCAGCACCCTTCCACCGCGGGGGTCGTTCTGAGGCTCTCGCAGGTAGCGAATGATCTTCAGCAACTCCGCATCGCCGATGTCTTGACCTCGTACCTGCATCAGCTGATGAACAGTGACTCGGGCCAGGGCCTCCAAATCGGGGACGTCACCGACCACCATCTCAATCGGGAGCCTCCCGGAGACATAGGCAATGCGATCATGTTCCCAGCCGGCCTCGTGAGGCTCCGGAGGAGCGCCTGCGATGGTGCCCCCCGTCCCGATGATCTCCACGTGAGCAAGCTCCGCGGTGCCGGTCGAACGTCGAAGCCAGCGGCCGTACCGGGATGCTTTGATCAGCGACAAACTGAACGCGGGTAGGAGGCGCAGTAGCCGGGTGGGCGCGGTGCCGTCGGTGACCCTTCCAGATGCCAGGTGTAGCAATTTGGCAACGGGCGAAGAGGCCATGCGCACCGCCTTATACGAAAGGACGATTGGGTGGAATCCCCCTCCCCACCTTCGGGTAAGGTGCAGCCGCGTGTCCGGCACTTCCTCCCTTCCGGCCCTACGGCTCGGACTGGCCCTTTGCATGCTGGCGCTTCCGGCCGGCGCGGCCAAAGCAGATCTCCAGAGCTGGATCCTCTTCGCACTGCAGGGAGATCTGAATTCCCGCTGGGCGCTTTTCGGCGAGCTTCAACCCCGGCTGGGCGACAACCTCACCCACTTCGACGCCTTGCTGGCGCGCGGAGCGGTGGGCTACCGGATCCGTCCCAAGGTCTCGCTCTGGCTGGGCTACGCCTGGATCCCCCGTTTTGCAGAGCCCGGCTTCCAGAGCGAGCAGCGCCCCTTCGAGCAGTTCCTGTGGGAAGAGGAGTCTGGCAGGAGCCGACGAACTGTTCGTCGACCTTCGCCTTTCCGAGCCCGTTTTCGCTGACGAAAATGCGCTCGTCGCGTTGTCGGACCGGCCACTTCGCACTGGGTTGGAATGACCGACCGACTGGTCTAGCAGTGGGTTCAAGCGTTTGACCGGCGGGTGGGAGAGGCCCTGTGAACCGACCGCCCTTTCGCTCATAATTCAGCAACCCGGTTTCCTGGCTCTCTCCCGGAGTGGCTCCTATGCCGTTCTCCATCACCGATCCCCCATCACGGCGCGGCATCACCGAGCGATCCAGCGATGTGTCGGAGGGATTGCGGAAGGCCGCCGACGGGGCTCGGAGTCGTGCAGAGGAAGCCGCGAAGGTGCTGGATCAGGCTCGACAGGCGCTCGATGCGGCAAGGAGGGCTGGCTTCCCTTCGGACCGGATTCGGCCGCTCGAAGTGGCCGTCCAGAACGCCCAGCGCACCTTCCTCGGCGCCCAGCAAGCGGCAAACGTGGCGATCCGGTGGCTCAATCTCACGGCGAAGGAATCTAACCCCCTGCCGTTCGACCCAGCCGCGGCGCGCGATCGCTTCAGCCCTTCGCGCCCGACCAACTTCTCCGGCTTTCTGGGCGAGGCTTCCGCCCCCGCTACAGAGGCGGTCTCCGAGAAGCCGTCAAGAGGAGGAGAGACCCGTGCAAGCTGCCGGGAGCAAGCGGAGAGCTGGCTGAGCAAGTCCACCCCGGCCTTCCGATCGCATGTCCAACTGGTGTTCTTCAAGGACAAGCGTGAGGAGTCGGGCGACGGTGCCGGCCTGATGCTGATCAAGCGTCAAGGGCAGTTCACGGATCCAACCACCCAACCGCCACAGACCTACGACAGTGTCGAGGTCTTCAAGCGTACGCGGCCAGAGTATCGAGAGGAAGGGCACCTGCCGGCCGCCACTGCCAACAAGATCTTTAGTGGGACGGCCGACCCCTCCGAACACCAGCAAGCGGTCGAGCGGCTGCCGAATGATCTCCGAAGACTGTTGGGCCTGGGCTGAAGTTCGCCCGAGCCTCCCGTCGCAAACGGGCCGAGCCTTCACGGGTTCGGCCCCCTCCGAGCACCCTCGGCACGACGTCCGGATCAGGTGAACTGATTTTCCTTGATGGTCTCGCCCCAACCTTGAGCCCAAATCTCTCCGACATTCGTCCTCGCTCGCACTACGACGCCATGCAGATCGGACCTCTCTACGTACTCCCGGCCATCGACCATGAGCGTAGAAGGCGGCTTAACACGCACCGTGTGCGCGTCGACGAACTCGACGGTACTTCCCTGCACCCCTTCTACAGCGCTCCGAATCACGCTGCGGGAGCCGGTGTAGTCGAGCTGCGCGCTGAATAGATCCCAACGCACCGGCCCGCTCCCCGCCTTCAGCTCGTAGGGAAAATCAGCGCTGACGACCTCAAGCCCGTTGAAGCGCCTGTCACACCGACGCACGACCTCGTCGAGAAACTCGACTTCGACACCACAATTGGCAGGACCGGTACCGGAACGCCAGGCGCTTACCCGGAATGCTTCGCGAAGAACCATCTCCATGGGTTCAACCTCCTGGACGGGAGTACTCCACTGCGATGCAAAAGGATAGGTATGGGGCCCGTGCGTCCCGAGGTCGAGCGTTTCCCGGTTGCTTGCTGTGGGGGTCCATGCCCTCCGAAACCAAGCTCCCTCAGAACGCCCGGCAAGAGACAGACCGCAGCCTGTTCGTCGAGCGTGAGAAGACCGACGCCGAAATCGAGAAACGGTCGGTGGCTGCGCGCGACAACTTCATGACCATGGTCGGCCACGACGTCCGAAACCCGTTGGGCGGGATCGCACTCGGCACAGCAGTGCAGATCCAGAACCCGAGCCGCGACGAAGCGGGCCAACGCAATCTCAAGACGTCGGAGAAAATTCAACGCCTCACGGCACGCATCAACCGGCTGATTGGCGACCTATTCGACGTCACCGGCATCGAATCCGGGCAATTTCTCGCGCACGCACCTGCCACACGTGCCGTTGAAGCTCAAAAGCTTCGGAGTACTCGCCCAACGCCGAAAGCGAGAGCCCAAGGGCCTCTTCCACATCCACTCTTTCCGGATTGTCGGGGTCGGTATCTTGAAGCCCCTCATAGAGACCGCGGTGCAGAATGACGGCTTCTCGAACTAAACCGAGCGATCGGTAGATAACTCCAAGGCGATTCCTCATCGGGCGAAGGTCCGCAGCGTCCTCGCCCGAAAGCTCCAGCGTGGTATCGATGAGCGACTCCAACAAGGCTCTCGCTTCATCGAGCCTGCCCACCAGGATTAAGCTCTCAGTCAGCTCCCAAGCCGCCGCGCGGGTATCCTGATGGCTCGGACCTGACAGCTGCGTATGCCCGTGCCAAAGAAGCCGCTGGAGCCGCACGGTCTCCTCAAAATGGGCGTTGAGCGGCGAAGGATCGCTAAGAGGGGCATTCTCCATCAAGGCGAGGCATGCCGTAACTAGCGCCAAGGTCTGAGGGTGGGTATCTCCAAGTTGGCTTCTGCTTTGTTCCAGCGTCCGACGAAGGATCGCCCGGGCCTCGTCAGCTCGACCGGCATTGGCATGCACGCCGGCGAGACGAAGATGCGCCCAAAGGGTATCAGCGTGGTTTTCGCCTAGCTTAGTCGTGTAAAGCCTAACAAGCTCCTGCGCCAGTGGCAGGGCCTCGTCGACCTGTCCCACAGCTGCTGATGACCCGGCAGGACGAGCTCGATCGCCGGGTCATCGGCAACTGCGCGGGCCTGCGCTTCCTGGTGCTGGACGAGCTGCATACCTATCGCGGTCGCCAAGGGGCCGACGTGGCCCTGCTCGTGCGCCGCGTGCGCGAGCGCCTCTCGCCCGAGAAGCTCCAGTGCATCGGCACCTCCGCCACGATGGCCAGCGAGGGCTCGCTCGAGGACAAGGGGCGCGTCGTCGCGCGCGTGGCCTCCAAGCTCTTCTCGATCGAGATCCCCGAGAGCAACGTTATCGTCGAGACGCTCGAGCGCGTGACCGACTCGGCACAGAGCGCGAAGTCGGTGCAGGCCGCCCTCGGTCCCGCCATCGACGCGGGCCTCGCCTCGAACATCTCCGACGCGGCGCTGCGAACGCATCCCCTGGCCAT
>JBGTHI010000882.1:0-3063 GCA_041746295.1 Myxococcaceae bacterium | reverse complement strand
GGATCGCGGCAACCGCGGCGAGCGCCGCCAACCCGGCCAGGGCGGAGAGTCGGTGCAGCCTCGTTGCAGGAATCTTCATCGCCTTTCCTAATAAAAGCTCGCGTCCGGTCGGGGCGCTGTTACTGCCTTATGCCGTATTGCTGTTGCGACATATTTCTTGATAGTGGACCGACGTGGTCCCCTTTTGGTGGTACTGGGTGCGCGATGCTCAAACTCCCAATTTACATGGACAATCACGCGACGACGCCGCTCGACGAGCGGGTGCTCGAAGCGATGATGCCTTATCTGAAGGAGGACTTCGGCAACGCCGCATCCCGCAATCATGCCTTCGGCTGGGTGGCTGAGCGCGGCGTGGAGCTCGCCCGCAAGCAGGTGGCCGAGTTGGTGGGGGCCTCCGAGAAGGAGATCGTCTTCACCAGCGGCGCCACCGAGTCAGACAATCTGGCGATCAAGGGTGGGGCCGAGTTCTACAAGTCCAAGGGCGACCACATCATCACGGTGAAGACCGAGCACAAGGCGGTGCTCGACACCTGCAAGCGGCTGGAGCGGCAGCGGTCGGAGCGACTGGACGAGCTTCGGCTGCAGCGACTTGCCGAGCTCGCTGGCGACACCTTAACCGAAGAAAACGCAGCGGAGCTGAGCGAAAAACACAAGCTCGATGAGGATCTGGTGTTGCGGCGCTGGATCTCTCAGACCCGCGTCGGGGCCAGGGTGACCTACCTGGACGTGGAGGCGGACGGCCGGGTCAGCCTTGAAAAGCTGGCCGCTGCCATCACCGATAAGACGATCCTGGTCTCGGTGATGCTGGCTAACAACGAGATTGGGGTGGTGCAGCCGATCGCCGAGATTGGAAAGCTCTGCCGCGAGCGGGGCGTGCTGCTCCACTGCGACGCCGTGCAGGGGCTGGGAAAGGTCCCCTTCAATGTGGAGGAGATGAAGGTCGACCTGGCGTCAATTACCAGCCACAAAATGTACGGTCCAAAGGGGGTGGGCGCTCTCTATGTCCGCCGCAAGCCGCGGGTCCGCATCGCGCCGTTGATCGATGGCGGCGGGCACGAGCGAGGAATGCGCTCGGGCACCCTCAACGTCGCGTCGATTGTCGGCTTTGGCAAGGCGGCCGAGCTTGCCCGCACCGAGCTCAAGTCCGAGTCGGAGCGACTGCTCGCCCTGCGCGAGCGGCTCCGCAAGCAGCTGACCGACAACCTGGACCTGGTAACGGTGAACGGCTCCCTGGAGCACCGGCTGCCCGGCAATCTCAACATCTCCTTTGCCTTCGTGGAGGGGGAGGCCTTGATGATGTCGATCAAGGACGTGGCGGTGTCGTCGGGATCGGCCTGCACCTCCGCCTCCCTGGAGCCCTCTTACGTGCTGCGAGCGCTGGGCGTTGAGGAGGACATGGCGCACAGCTCCATCCGCTTCGGATTGGGCCGGTTCAACACCGAGGAAGAGGTCGATTTCGTGGGGAAGCTGGTGGTGGAGAAGGTCCGCCGGCTTCGGGAGATGAGCCCGCTCTACGAAATGGCCAAGGATGGCGTCGACTTGAAGAGCATCGCCTGGGAAGCCCACTAGGAAGTTAGCTCGGTTGGCTTTCGGCAGGCGCAGATACTAAAGAGACCCTTAGGGGAGTCCTCAAACATGGCCTACAGCGAAAAAGTGATCGAGCACTACGAGAACCCGCGCAACGTGGGCAGCCTGGACAAGGGCGACCCGAACGTGGGGACCGGTCTGGTGGGAGCGCCCGCCTGCGGCGACGTGATGCGACTACAGCTGCGCATCACCGATGAAGGCGTGATCCAGGACGCCAGGTTCAAAACCTTCGGCTGCGGCTCGGCGATCGCGTCCAGCTCGCTGGTGACCGAGTGGGTCAAGGGCAAGACGGTAGATCAGGCCATGACCATCTCCAACAAGGATGTGGCCCGCGAGCTGTCACTCCCGCCGGTGAAGATCCATTGCTCGGTCCTGGCGGAGGACGCGATCAAGGCGGCCATCGCCGACTTCAAGCAGAAGCGCGGGGCGCGCCAGAAGGCGTAAGACCCACTCAATGGAAGCGGAGACGACCACCCCCAGCCTCAGCCCCACCAAGGGGGCGGCCACCAAGGGCTTCGGCATTGCCGAGAGCGCGGTGAAGCGCCTTAAGATCTTGCTGGCCGAGCGGCAGACGCCGGATGCGGGGCTGCGCGTGGCGGTTCGAGGAGGAGGCTGCTCCGGTCTGGCCTACGCCGTGGAGTGGGCTGAGCTTCCGCGTGAGAAGGATAGGATCTTCGAGCGCGAAGGAGTGCGGGTATTCGTCGATCCGAAGAGCTACCTCTACCTCCTGGGCAGCGAGCTGACCTACGAGGAAGGGCTGATGGCCTCCGGCTTCAAGCTGGTCAATCCCAACGCGAAGAGCGCCTGCGGTTGCGGCGAGAGCTTCACCCTCTAGTCACGCGGTGACTTCATCCATCCAGTGCTGGAGCTGTGGCGCCAGGCAGGCATCGGGGCTGCCGTCGTGCGGCGCCTGCGGCAAGCTGGTAGAGCGCCCGGCCGGCGCCAATCAGTTCGAGCTGTTCGGCCTTCCGGTCGCGCACGGGCTGGATGCGGCGGAGCTCGATCGCCGCTTCCGGGAGCTCTCCCTCAAGCTCCACCCGGATCGCTTCGCTCAAGGAGAGCCCAGGGAGCGTCGGCTGTCGCTGGAGCACTCCAGCTCGCTCAATGAGGCCTACCGAATGCTGAAGGATCCATTCCGGCGCGCTCTCTATCTCTTGAAGCTCCGCGGGATCGACCTGCGCCAAGAGGATGCCGGTACCCAGAAAAAGATGCCGCCTGAGTTCCTGGAAGAGGTCTTGGATCTGAGTGAATCGCTGGAGACCGCGGCGCGCAAGCGCGACCTCGATGCGGCGCGCGCCCTGGCCGACGAGGTCTCCCAGAAGCGGGATGCGGCGCTGGCGCAAGCAGTGGGTGCCCTGGAGCAGCAGCCCTCGGATGACGCGGCCACGCACCAGGCGGCGCACCAGTTGGGCCGGGTTCGCTATTTCAATCGATTCCTCGAGGGGGTAGACGCCCTCCTGGATCCGGACGGAGAGC
>JBGTHI010000881.1:0-21799 GCA_041746295.1 Myxococcaceae bacterium | reverse complement strand
GCTGTGAGTAGGTGCGGTGGGACCAGCCCAGCTCCAGCCCTGCCAGCCAACGGACTACGGAGCCCCGCACCCACCGGAGGCCCCCAGTTGCTCCGTAGCGGCCCAGGCGATGGCTCAGCGTCCCGGGGAAGCTTCCGTTCTCCGTCGTCACCGAGGCGCCGGCGTGAGCGTAGCTCACGGTAGGCTCCCAGAAACCCGAAGCCGTAACTTCCCACTCGTGCCTCACGGCGTAGCGCAGGCCGAGGTTGAAGTTGAAGGCTGTTCCCTGCTGGCTGCCGGCACCCTCCGCGTGAGGCGCCGGGAGCCACAGGGAAGAGAGGCCGGCTCCCACGTCCAGGCTGAGCGCATATTGGTCCGCCATGGCCGGGCCGACCGCAAGCATCGAGAGGGTGGCAATGAGAAGGAAGGGCGTTCGCATGGGGGATGCCCGGGCGGGCTTTAGTGATCCACCGTGACGTCAACGGGAGCTTCGAAGAGTGTTCCGGGAAGACCGACCAGGCCGAGACCGCCCAGGGATGGATGGCTTCGAACGCGGAGCGTGCCGGTGAGTCGCTCCTTGCTGCCGACTAGCTCCGATACCCAACGGGACGCGCGGTACTGCAGGCACAGTCCGCCGAAGCAGCACGGCGTTAGGTCCGAAGAGCGATTCCAGGCGTCGAAGACCCAGCGCTGGGGGGAAGCGCGTCCGAGACCGTAGTCGGCCACGCTGAAGTCGAGGAACGACTCCTGATGTGGCCGCGTCAGGTAGAGGTTCACCACGCCGGGAAGGGTATCCGTCGCGGGCGGGACGGTGATGGCGTAAGGCCCCGGGGTTGGTCCCAGGATGAGCTGCGTGTCACTCAGGGGTGAGCCGGTCGAGACGAAGGCTTGCGCCACAAAGGCGAGGTTGGCTTGTTGGGTGGAGGCGGCGTCCGGCTGGGGATGGAAGGCGTTGCAGAAGGTGGAGCTCCCTCGGACCCGGGCCGGACGGATGTCGTTCGGCTCGATGCTGGAGCAGGGATAGGCCTCGGCCGTGCAAGACAGTTGAGGGCTGACGTTAAAGGTCCGGACGACGGGCCACTCGGTCCCGTCCGGGGCCACGAAGCGATTTTCGGCAACTGGGGTGGGCTGGAAGACACGCTCCGCGATGGTGGTACGGACAGCCGCCCCACCCACGGTGTCGATAACAACCGTGACAGGGACGGGAGCTGGATTCTTGAGGATGTAGCGCTGGAAGCGCACGCCGTGTCCATCGGCGAGGTGGGGGTTACTCCGGCGGTAGAGGTCCAGGAAGTTGCCGCGAACGAGGCTGTAGTAGCGGGCGCTCCGAGGGTCGTCCGAGGTGGCCTCGTATTCCGTGACCCGCACGGCCAGGACGGGTGAGCCGACGAGGTTGTAGGAGAGGGTGCCAAGCTCTGCCTCACTTTGGTTGCCGGCGGCATCCTCCAGCCGAACCTTCAGCGGCAGCGCAATGGGCGAGCTCTTCGCCTGGGCAATCTCGGCGACGTTGCTGCTGCTGATGGGAAGGTCGAACAGCCGTTGTCCGGGGGCGGTTTTCGCTGCCGCTACAGCGGGGCCACATGAGGCAGCGAAGCAGTACTCCACCTTTGCCAGGGGTGCGTCCGTGTTGGCGTTGAAGGGAACCGCCACCTGGATGAATGGCGTATTGAAAGGGTTGTCCCCTTCGAGCGATGCAGCGTTGGGTGCGGAAGGTCCCCAATCGCCGCGGGCTACCGTCTTGAAGACGCCGTTCGATGCCTCGGTCTTGGCCACGCCCTCGAAGAACCACTGCGCCGGCAAAATGATCGCGCCGCTGTTCCGACGTACCTGCATCACACGCTCATCGAAGTAGGAAGCGTACGGCACCCACAGCGCGCTGGGAGGCAAGTCATCGAAGAAGACGCGGAAGGAGATCTCGAACGGAGCCCCCTGGCCCCTACCGCCATGGGCGGCCTTGTCCTCAGCCCAGACCGTCACGGTATTCGCCCCGGGCGACAGTGTAAGGCCGGAGAGACTCCACTGGCCGTCCTGCAGAACGCCCGTCACCACCGTGTCTCCGCTCCGGGCGTAGACGGCCTTCACACCGGAACCCCCCGAGCCATCATCGGCCTGGGCGGTGAAGGTTAGAATGGGCGTGTTCTGGTAGCGGTCCTGGGTGCCGGCCAGCGTGACGATGGGCGCTGCATCGTCGAAGCCGCTCCCGACAGTCCGGAAAAGGGTGAGGTCTGGATTGCCGCTGAGGGCGTTCGCGAACCCAAGGGCATCCGCAGGCCGAATCTGGCTCACGTTGTGAGCGCCCTCCAGGAAGGAGGAGAGGGCAGTGGCCAGAGCCAAGCGTACCGTCTGGCCGCCCAACTGGGTGGTGGACCGCTCCGCGCTGCCGACCTGGCCATCCGCCGGAAGCTTCAGGGTTCCCTTGAGGCCGAGGCCGTCAAAGTAGCCGTCGGCGGCGAGATCCTCTCCGAGCGCGGCTATCAGCGTAAGTGCGTTGATGCTACCGCCGGGGGTGATTCCAGCAGTGAGGGCGATGCCCAGTGCCTGCTGAGAGAGGCCAGCGTTGAGGAGGCCTGCGCGCTCCGCGTCGCCGGCGAGGGTGACACCTGCCGCGACGTTAAAGTCGGTGGGCACGACGCGTGACCAATCCAGATCCCCAAAGTGCCCATGAAGGTGCAGCCGGGCATCCGCGACGGCGCTCTCGAGGCCGACCTTCCCCTTTGAGACGTAGAACGATGCCAGCTGGGCCACCCAATGCGTGACAGCGTTGATGCTGATCTCTGAAAGCTCTGTGCCCGCGCGATAGCCTGGCACCACCGCCGTCAGTTCGTGGCCGTCCACGCGAACAGTTGCTCCCGTGGCCTCGTCGACGAAGCCGCCGGAGCTGACCACCAGGAGGAGATGCCCGTTGTAAGAGGGAAGGGAGAGCGAGAATCCCCCGGTGGGCTGGGTGGTGGACGAAGTGAGCGCCTCGCCCCGGCGATAGTCCGCGCCGAGCCGGTAGGCTGTCACCTTTCCTCCAGCGACGGGTCCCTTCACCACGAAGCCCGATAACCCCCCGGTTCCCGTGCTGGCCGAACCCGAGGTGACCGTTCCACCCCCGCAGCCCGCCGACACCAACGCTGCTACACACAACACCACCACATGAACGACGCTCGATGGACCCATCGCCTGCCCACTTCCTGTTGCATCTCCCTGAATGAGAGAAGAGTTGTTTTAGATGCTAAATAGAGTCTTGTCAATCCGGCTAGAGCGCTTCTTCCACGAACACCCCCAACTCGGCGCCCGAGTCGAGGAAGAGCGCGTCGCCAGAGAAGCTTGCGTCGTCGGAGGTCCCGTCGAGCGCGGTCTGACCCGCGCCACGGACAACGTCCTGTCCTGAGCCTCCCGTCACCTGTGAGAGCAGCTGATGGGCGGTTCCTTTTGCCACCTTCGAGGCCACTCCGGGTTCCCGGCGCTTGGCCCCGAGGATGCGTCGGGAAGGCGGGAGGCCGGGCTTGTTCTCGTCGGAGGCGTCCTCCGCGTGACCCTTGAAATGAAGCTCGACACCGCCTGGGAGTTGCAATCGGTCGAACGCGACGGTGAACCGGTCTCCGTTGGCACGGGCTTGCCCGAAGAGACGTGTCTGAGCTGGCAGTGCCACCGTGCCATTTACCGTGACGGGCTTCGTCAACAGCGCCTCAGCCGGTCCATAGCCCACCGTGCGGCTGTCTAGGTTGGTGCGGAGCCGTGCCTTGAGGTGAGTTCCATAGGGAATCCCGAGCTTCGAGCGGCGGGAAGCTCGCTTGTCCTTCTCATTCATCCGCTGCGCCCGGCTGATCCATGAGGGCCCGGCTTCCGGTACACGAGGCCCGCTCGGCGCCCGCTTGGAAGGCGGTGTGTCCGGGAGGATCTCGGCCCTCTGGTTTTCACGTCGCTGTGTGAAGCCTGGAGTTCCCAAAGCTCGGTCGGCGGGTGCGACGGACGGTCCTGTTGATGGGAGTGTTCCCTCTGGCGCGCCTTCGAGCTGGGTCAGAAGGCTCCTGGGCCTTTCCGCTTCGTCACGGCGGCCGAGCGCTGCGAGAGACACGACCAGAACAAAGACGAGGCCAGTGCCTCCAATCGCGAAGTGGATCCCACGTGCTGGCCGACGCTCGATCGCGGCTTTGACCCGACCTTGAGCGGCGAGGATCCGGGCACGGAGGCTCGAGTTGCCACTTGAGACGGGCGGGATCTCCGGCTTCGCGGATTCCTGAAACGCCGGCTGAACATCAGTCGCAGGGACGAAGCCGAGGGCCGCTTCCCGCTCTCCTTCCATCGCCTTTGCCGCAGAAGGCTGCCCAGGGTTCGAAGGGGTAGGCAGCGGAGATTTCGGGGAGGCAGAGAGAATGTCCGCGCTCGCTACAATTTCGATGGGCTGCGGCGAGAGGGACTCGGTGGCGTCCACCCTCCCTCCGCCTGCCGTCCCACGAAACCGCCGCTTTAGTCTTGAAGGAACCTCCAGGGGCTCGTCCCAGTTGGCGTCGGCTGCATCGAGGAGCTGGCTGAGTTCGAGCGCGAGCAAGTCCGCCGTCTGAGGCCGCGCCTCGGGGTTCTTATCCAGGAGCCTCATGACCAGACGGTCGAGCGGCTCGGGGATGTAGGGGTTCAGGAGAAGGGGCCGCTCTGGGACTGTCTCGGCGATCACCTGAATGACGTTGATGAAGTCGGAAGCGTCCACCTCGAAAGGCGGTTGTCCGGTGAGCGCTTGGTAGAGCATGAAGCCTACGGTGTGAATCTCCGTGGTCGGCCGGTTGACGAAGCGCTCGCCCTTGATGAACGCCTCGGAGCGGCAGTGCTCGCAGTACTCGGGGCTGAAATGGGAGTAAGTCCCGACCACGTGGTCCGCTCGCGTCACTGTATGAGCAGAGCGCGGCCGGGAGACGCCGAAGTCGACGATGATGGGCTCGTTGTCGGCGCTTCGAACGAGGATATTCTCGGACTTCAAGTCGCGGTGGTAGACCTCGAGCCGGTGCATCTCCGCGAGCGCGAGGGTGATTTTTCGAAAGACGTGAAGGATGGACCTGGCAGAGGGCCTCGTTCTCTTACGCCACTCGTAGAGCCGGTCGCCCTCGATGAACTCCATAACGATGTACGGATGCCCGGTGCGGGGATCTGGCCAGCGCTCGAAGGCGAGCACCTCGACGATGTTCGGGTGGCGGAGCGAGAGCAGGGAGGCCATCTCCCTCCGAGAGCGCGCGTCGAAGTCGTCGCGCTCGTCGGATCCCAAATCTCGCGCGGCGAAATGGCTGATTTTGAGAGCGAAGGTCTGCCCCTCCCTCCTGACTTTGTAGAGGGAACCGAAGCCGCCCCGGCCCACCAGGTCCACAACCTCGTACAGCCCAATTCGTGTTCCGGGGAGGAGGTACTCTGGGTTGCGCGAAGCAGGAGCCAAGTCGAGCGAGCTCATAGGGCAAGCCCCTCGACCTTGAAGTGCCGGTTGCCGTTCTTCTCCAGCAGGGAGAGGACCACTTCCTGTCCTACACCTCGTGCCGGAGAGGCGAACGCCACCACCACCTTCGCGGACTCGTCCGGAGCCAAGGACGCCATGTCCGAGGTGAACGACACTACCCGAAGCTCGGCCCCCTCGCCGCCGCCACGTAGGGCGACCTCGGGACGGTCCAATACCCACGCCTTCGCTGGGTCTCTATTTTGAATCGTGAGGACCGCGTAGGTGAGGTCGAACAGGCGGTAGACCTGCGTCACCTCCACCCACAGCCGGGACTGTTTGTCGACGTAGTGGACGGAATGCCGCTGGACGTTGAATGCCTGAGGCTTGGCGGGGTCCTGCGCGAGGATAAGGGCCGCGAGCTTGGTGACGCCTGCCGCTCCGCTGGACGCTTTGCACTCGTCCAGCTGAGCCCGCAGTTGTGTGCTCAAGGCCTTGAGGGCGGGCGCAGAGTCCGGCGCGGCTCGCTTATCCAGCGCCACCTGGACGTCGATCTGCAAGTCCACCTGGCGCCGCAATGTCCGCAGAGTGAATGGTAGGACGGTCCCGTCCTCGAGCGTCACCGTCAGGGTCGTGATGTCCTGGCGGGGAACATCTCGCCTCGGGATGACGATGAGGGTCCGCTCTGAAACTTGCGCCGGGTAGAAGTGGCCGCCGACATCGGCCAGCAGAACGCCGTTCTCTCGGAGCGGGACCTGGAACACCAGGGTGGTGGGTGTTCCGCGCGCAACATGAACCTCGGCGACGGAGTGCACCGAGGCATCGGTGATGAGGAGCGTCCGCCGCCTCAGCTCGCGGCGCATCGGGCTGACGGCCGAGGCTTTCGCGGCGGTGACGGAAACGAAGAAGAGGAGACAGCTCAACAGCGGAACAAGGCGCATTCGGGCTCTCGACAGGTGCTCCATAGGGCGCCTCTAGCGAAATGCGCGCCAACTGATGACTTCCAGTCCGTCCGGTCGCTTGGGAGTGCGGGGCACTACTCGCACGACAAGCTCGACCTGAAGCGTCTCCGTCGACGGACGGCTGCCGTCGATGAGCGCGGACTGGGTTTTGAGGATCCGAGCCCGGAGGTGAATGAGGTTGGGGAGCCGCTCCACCACGAGTAGCTCTTCCATCCTGACCGTAGAGCGGACCTGGGCGGCCAAATTGACCTCGATGAGCTTCTGGCTCGCTGCGCCCTTCTCGACGCTGCCCCGCAGTGCAGAGTCCATCATCGCGAGCGCCTCCGGCCACGCCTCAGCGAAGGTGGAGGAGTTGATGGCGTAGACTCGGGTCAGGAACTCGCGTGCAAAGTGGAGGACACCCAAGTCCGTGGGTTGGCCCTTCTGCTCATCTAGGAAGCGGACTAGGCCGTCGTCCGCAACGGAGCGCTGAAGGTAGGTGCTCTTCCCATCCGCCATGACCAGCACCACGTCCGGTGGTCGCTTCGATAGCTGGAGATGAGCCAGGACCAGGATTGCCATCAGCGCGAGCTGGAAGACAATCACCCAGTCCTTCCAGGCCGAAGCGCGGGCAAAGGCCGCCCAAACTGCCGGCGGTCTCTGCAACGGAATGAGGGGCGGAGGCATCATCGGTTCTCCTGACCGGCGGGGCTTCCCCGCCGAGCCGCCCAGCTGCGAGCAGAGCCGTACACGGCGCCTGCGGCGGCTCCCGTCTTCGAGTAGGCCAGCCTGAAGCTCTGCTCGGCGACGTTCGCGCTGCCGCCGATCAGGTTGCTCGCGAGCAGCGGGGTAAGTAGGGCGGTGGCGACCATCAACAAGGCGCTCACCACGCTGCCGAGGGCAGGACCGACCCCCTGCAAGGCCATTCCCTGCTGGCTGAGTGCCAGCGTGAGGCTTAGGAGGAGGCCGGAGAATATGGGCCAGGAGAGGAGGGTGACGAAGGTCCGGAACCATCTCCCGCCCGTATTGGAGATCCTTGGGATGCCGGCGACAAGCGCCAGGGGCCCGATGACGTAGAAGAGGGCGCCCAGAACGCGCGCGAGGAAGGCCATCACCCAGACAACGGCCTGGCTCGTGAGGACGAGTAGGGAGACCGCGCTGTCGAACACCACCCCGCCCACGAGAGAGCCGCTCAGGGAGTCGTCTGCCTTCTGCCACAGCGAGGCCTTGGCCTCACCCTTCGTGGTCTTCGCGGCGTCCTCGTCGGCCTTTGACTTCTGCGCGAAGAGCTTTTCCAACCCCGCTTTGTGGCTGTCCCAGAAGGAGGTCCAGACTTGGGCGGGGGTGACGCGAGCAGCGATGCTCTCGGTGAGGTTGATGACGCTGCCGAAGATCCGGCCGTACCCAAGCAGCAGAACGAAGACAATCGCGGCTCGGGAGACGCAGCCGGCGTAGTCCTTGCTGGCGACGGGAGATTTGCCAAAGCCCTCGGCCACGAGTGAGAGGACAAAGAAGAAGACGAAGAGCCCACGGGCGAGCCCCAGCGTTTTGTCCAACAACTCTCGTGGGGCGCCGGTGGTGAGGTCGAGCACCACCGGCGCGTCGGCCGCTAGGGCGACGGCGGGCAGAAGCATGAGAGTCGGCACCACCCAGGTCAGGCGACTCATGGCGCGTCGCCCCCGAGAATGTTGATGCCATCGGTGCGCAGCTTCACCGGCTGGGGTGCGGCTTTGGTGGCGCTCTCGAGAACCAGCCGACGACGGTCGATGGCCTCACCGAACTCGCGCTTGCGTCTCGCATTCTCCTGAAGCAGTTGCATCGCCTGCAGGCGATTGGACTCCGCCAGTTGGTCCCCCACGAAGGCGGTCTGGCGCAGTTGCTCGATCTGCGCGGCATGGGCCGCCGCCTGGCAGCTCTCGCTGTCGGCTCCCTCGGAGGTGCACTGGGCCAGGAGCGCCCGGGCATTCAGCCGAGTGACCTTGTTGCGCCCCAAGTCCGCCGAACTCGCGGCCAAAGCCACCGCCGCCTCGTGATCTACCGCCCGTACCTCGACGGAGCCTGCCACCGGCGGGACGTTCCCAAAGGTGGAGGTGATGGCGTTTCGCGCCTGCTGAAGGGAGAGCGTCTCCTGAAGCTCGGCGCAGCCGGTGCCGCTCTTCTCGCCGCTGAGAAGAGCCCGGAGACAGTAGGTAACGAGTCGCTGCAACTCCCCGGTACCCTGTGCCCAGGGCCCGGTGCCGCTGGCCTGCTGCCTGAAGTAGCCCAGCTCGGGAAAGCTGGTCTCGAGCGCCTGGGTGACGTCCTGTTTGAAGAGAGCAAGGCTGTAGCTGCGAAAGGCGTTGAACGTCTTGACCGCATCGTCGGCGTAGGCAGCCAAGCGCCGGGTTTCAACGTACGTGCTCTTCAGCGTACCCAAGGTCTCGCCGACCTTCGTGAGCTGCTGGCTGGTGTTGGTGAGGATCGCGGTGAGGAGGGGAATGTCTCCTCCCCAGAAGTCCGCGCGAGCCTGGCGGAGGCCCGCCCAGAAGACGAGTACCCCGGCGAGTACCGAGACCGTTACCCCTCGACTTCGCCGGACTCGCGCCTTCCTCAAACGCATCTGACTCGAACTATCCATGGGGTGCTCCGGGGTGTTTGGGACGTGCCGCGCCGTGGGGATAGCGAGCGGCCAACTCCTGGAGCACCGAGAGGCGATCCAGACTGGGGTTGCGGGCGGCGGCCTTGTCTATCAAGCGGCGATCCGTTGGATCCGTTGTGAGAATCCAGTAGGCGAGCGGATGGAGCGCGAGCCGGACGGTGGATGTCTTGGCCCCGTACAGGAGGAGGAAGTCGGAGTAGTGACCCGGCTTGAGGGCCAGCTCCCGGAACGCCTGCGCGGCCCGGGGTGACAACTTGAAGTAGCTCGCGATGGCGTCGTGGCCGCCGGAGTGCCGGAGGAAGATTTTGGTCTTGGAGTTGTCCACGATTGCCGGGCCTGCCTTGCAGCCGGCGAAGTCAGAGAAGCTCTGACTGATGCACCACATCGCCACGTCGAACTTCCGCATCTTCCGGTAACAGCTCGCTAGGAATCGCTCGCCTACGTCGTCCTGCCCCAAGTACTCGTGGGCCTCGTCCACCTCGACCAGGGTGCGATTTCGCCTCTGAGACGCGCGGTGGGTCACGGCGCCCATCACCGCCGCCATCGCGATGGACTTGAGGACCGGGTCTTTGGAAACTTTCGCCAAGTCGAACGCCAGGAGACGTGCGTCGAAACGAAGGGTCGAAGGGCGATTGAGGAAGTCGGCATAGACGCCGTCGCAGAAGGCGGCCAGGCGACGGCTCACCATCGCTGCAATGGCCGCGTCGTCGGCGTGCTCGCTGGAGTAGCCAGCGAGGGCGTCTCGGAAGGCCGAGATGAGAGGGCGCTCGTCCGGTCTCTCTCGGAACCGGACTTCGTAGCAGCGGCGCACCGCGCGGCCGACCAAGTCTGCTTGGAGCTTGTCAAAGCCAGGCAGGCCGCGGTCCGTGACGCAGAGTTCGATGAAGTGGACGACGTCTTGAAGCGCCTCGTTAGAGAGATGGCTGCTCTCGTCCAACATCGCGGAGTAGGGAAGAAACGGAGAGATGGAAGTCTTGATGTCGACGGGGATGTGGATCCCACCCATCAGCTCGGTCAGGGGCAGCCAGCTGTTGCCGTTGTCCACCAGGATGGCGTCGACCCCCGTGGACAGGGCGTCCAGCGTGAGCGCGCCCAGCCCCACGGACTTGCCGGCGCCCGTACCGGCGATCACCAGGCCGTGGTGCGCTGTGCCGTAGTGCTCATCGAAGAGATCCAGCCGGAAGCCATCCCCAGCGGGAGTGGCGAACAGGCTCGACGGACGCGAGCACCCTCGCCACGGCGCGAAGACCGGTAGAAAGTCGCCTGCGTTCCTCGAGGTGCAGGTCTTCTTCCTCAGCTGGTAGGGGCCACTACCTGGAAGGAGGCTCAAGAGGGCGGGCACCTGGGCCACGTCCTCGACCATCAGCTCCGAGTTGCCGGCGGCATTGAACGCGCCTCGCGCTGCTTCCGTCTGCGCGTCGAGCACTTCGAGGGAGGTTGCCTCGAGTAGGATCGAGACGGAGAGCGTCACGAGCTTGCTGGACAGTTCGTTCAATTCGGCGAAAAGAGCGCCGATGCTCTCCTGCTGGGCCCTGTCCGCCTCTTCGCGGGCAACGCTCCCGTCCGCAAGGAAGGGGATTGCGTGCTTGAGCGCATCCACCAGGCCGTGCCGGGCGTTCAGCATCCAGCGCGTCCTTCCTTGCGGCTGAACGCGCACCACCACCGCCAGCGTGTAGGAAAAAGGCTCGGGAGCACCACCCGCCGTCGCCGGTGCGGCGAGGCTCAGGAGGGGTTCCGACGCGATGTAGTCGGTCCCACCCTCGGGAAGTACCTTGAGGGTGCAGACTCGGCGGTAAAGAGCGCCCTGCTGAAAGTAGCCGCGGGCGTCACGCACGCTCTCGAGGCAGATGCGCTCCGCCTCGGAGTATTCGCGCAGGTGCGCGCCCTCCTGGCGCACTGTGGCCTCGGCCCAGAGAAGGTCGGTGGGCTCCGCTTCGGGTGGCGACAGCCCCTCCCGAGCGCGGGTCGGGTTTAGAAGCTGGTAGTGAAGGCTCGAGACCTCTTCTGGCGACAGTTCCCTGGCGCCGATGCCCAGCTGGGCGAAACGTCCTGCCAGCCGGTCTCGCAGACCTCCGAGGGCCTTGAGCCGACGGAGGTGCTCTTGCTGCGAGAGAGTATCTGGATCAGCAAAGAGGAGCCTGAGGCCGAGGTGGCCGCGATTGAGGGTGCTCTTGGAGAAGGGCTCGCCCGAGAAGAAGAGGAACAGCCTCGTCCCTCGGAGCGGCTGAGTCTTGAGCCACTCGGCACGGGAGGCGACATAGGCGCGCAGTGCCTCTGGCTCCACGTTCCCACGCCCGGAGGTGTACGCGGCTATCTCCTCCGTTGGCGCGACCTGCACTCGCGAGAGGAACAAGAGCGTGCTCTCGTCCTCGAGTGAAGCCACGAGGCGCCGGAGTGCTTCGCCGAGCGAAGCGATGGTCTCTTCCTTCTCGAAGCGCACGTCGAGTCCCGTCAGTTCGAGGGCTCCCACGTAGTCGAGTGCGGGAGTGACGGTCGCGGTGACGCCTTCCTCCCGCAGCGTCCTCCAGAGGGGCACCAGCTCGGCCAGCGAGTGCTCTCTCAAGGCGTCCTCCAGTTCGGCGGCGCTGGAAGCCGATAGGACGAAAAAGGGAAGCGAGGTGTGAAGCAGCGGGCAGCGGCAGACAGGAGTCCTTCCGTCCGAGCTTGGCGCATTCTCCACACCAAGAAGTGCTGGAGAAAGAGTGGAGGTCGCCCGTAGCTCGCGAGGCGGACGAGGGCATAGAGCACCGCGGTGCCGAGGAGGCCAGACGCGACGGGCAGGACGGCCATCAATACCCAGAAGCCCAGCATTACGACCGAGACCTCAACAGGGAAGGAGAGCCCAACAAGGGTGTTGTGGGCCTCGATGTTCCGGTAGACGGGTGCGCGCATGGCGGGGCTCGCTAAAGCTTCGACCTACTGCTGCACCGCGCTGACCAGGGAGGGCGCCGTCTTGAGGATGGTGAAGAGAACCACCATCAGCATCGCGGCGTAGAGTGCGGTCTTGGCGATCTCCGGCTTGAAGAGCGCGGCGACGATCGAAAGGCAGATCGCTGCAAGGCCCAAGAAGACCACGAAGGGCATCGCATAATCGAAGAGCGCCTTTCCGGGATAATCGGCTGCGTGCGCCAGTGGGCTCAGGAGCACCGCGAGCCCAAAGAGCGAACGCGAGAGGCCAGCGAAGTGGTGGGAGCGCGGGGCGCGACGGGACTTAGGGACGGACGACATTGGACAAACTCCTCCTGTTGAGGGCGCCGACAGTCGACGCCCAGTGGGGTGCTGCGAAGAGATGGTGAACCCGACTTGTCCGAGGCGGCGGCCTCGAGAAGGCGGCCTGCTATTTCTTGCCCGCCTTCGAGAGCGCCGTGCCCAGCTTGGGAGATTCACCCCGGACCAGCGCGTCGTAGCGGAGCATCAGGATGCGCTGGAGGTACTCTTTGCGCTCTGGGTAGGAGCTGAGGCGGAGGCCCTTGCTCTCGGCGTCCTGCTGAAGGCGATCCACCACTGGTGGGGGCAGGCCGAACATCGTCATCGCGTCGTCGAACATCTCGCGCACGACTTCATTGGCGTTCCCCGCCGTCTTCGCCTCCTTGGCGAGCCAGGCCGCCTGCTGGTTTGAAAGGCGAAGGGTGGTGGCGGTTAACCCGCCGGCTGTCGAGGGCATTCGTCCCATGGAATCCGTATCTCCTTTGTAGGTGTTAATATGATGCTAAATAGAATCTGTCAAGGCGTGGCTAGTGGGGTGGCCGATGTCGCCCCATTCAGAGCTGAGAGCACAGAGCTTCAGCGAGCGCCGAGGCTCCACTGGCGTTGTTGCCGAGCGCCAGCCGAACGTACTCGAGAAAGCGCTCAGATCGCGTGCTCTTCCCGCATAGGGCCCGAGAAATAATTATCGGTCCCATTTATGATGCCTCTGATATTGCCTCTGGCTTGATCGTGTAGTTCCATTCGCCGTGAAACTTGGCGGGCGCAATATTGACGGACCCGAGCTCGTCGTCGGTAACCTTGATGCCTTTTTCGTACACGTTCTTGTCGAGGGCGGCGCGGACGCGAAGCCCAGTCCGAGTCGTCGTCGCGCCGATGAGACTCACAATCGTTTCCAGTGACTCGAGAGGGCGGCCACGCCAGTTGTGAGTGATGTGGCAGAACAGCCGATGCTCGATGCGGTTCCACTTGCTGGTTCCGGGCGGATAGTGCGAGACGGTGACGGTCAACCCAGACTCTGTCGCGAAGCGCTGGAGATCAATCTTCCATAGTCGGCATCGACTCCCGTTGCTGCCGCCGCCATCGGCGGTGACGAGTAACTCACGTGCGTCGGGATACACACGGCAACCCATTCGCCGCCACCAGCGGCGGAGTGACTCGACCGCGAACTCTGCCGTGTCGTGGTTCACGCCGACGTTCACCCATCCCTCGTTGCGAAAGATGTCGTACACGCCGTAGGGGATCGCTTTCCCAAGCTCCTTGTCGACAAAATCGTAAACGCGGACGGGCACCGGCTTCTTCGCCGGCCGCCACTCTTGCCCGGCGTTTTTGTAGTCGCCGACGAGCTCCTTCTTCTTCGTATCGACGGAGACGACGGGCTGCCGACGACGGTGAAACGCACGAACTCGCTCGTTGATGTATGCGAACTGCGCGTTACGATCGGGGTGGGTACCACCCTCGCGCACCTTCCGGGTGGCCTGAAGACTGTACCCCATTCTCTGCAACAAGTCCGCGACGGTCCTGTCGCTCACGGCATGACCGCTCGCCGTCAGTTCCTCCGCCAACGTGCGCGTGCTCTTTGCCGTCCAACGCAGCGGAGACTGAGGGTCGCCACGTGTCGAGGGGTGAACGAGTGACTCAATGGCCTTCACCAACTTCGGATCCGTCGACGTGGCACGCGGACGCCCCGCACCGGGACGCCGAACCCGGTCCACGTCTGCCGGGACGTCGCCGCGCAATTCGGCGACCCCCGCCAGAATGCGACGTTTGCTCAGGCCGGTGGCGCGAACGACTGCGGCGACACCGCCGCGCCCCAACGCCTCTGCCTCGGCTGCCGCCCACAGCCTTGTCCATCGCTCGTCCATGACCCCCTTCAGGCTCTCGAACTTTCGCCGAATACTCGACTCGTCATCCATATCTTGCTACATGCACCAGTCGTCCGGCACTATGCAACTTTGGGACCGGTAATTATTTCGCGGGCCCATAGCGGATGGTTTGGCCGAGCGGGCTCTTGAGAATTGGAGTCGCGGGGGATCAGAACTCGGGCCTATGCCAACGGCTAACCCAAAGCTCGATTGACGAGATCGAGGTGGTTGGACTCCACCTTCGCCGCGGGCGAGGTCGGCGCGGCCTCCTTCGAGCCCGCTGCAAGGAGCGCTTTCGACTGCGCCCGGTACTGCCTCCTCCAATGTCTCCTGGAACAGCGTCAGTCTTGAGTCCTCATGCTTCAATGTTCTTACCTAGAAAGCGAGCACGGATAGTCTGTGTCACAAGCTGATCCCAACGCGCCGACAAAAGCTCGACAGGTGTCCTGCGGGTTACCAAAGCCATCCCCAATCCCCAGAGCGTCACAATCAGGCCAATGATCGAGTTCTGCCAAGAAGCGAGATCCCACTGTCCGTCCCAAAACCACTCCTGCCTGGAGATGGGCCAAAAATAGTGGATGGGCCACCCTGGCCCACTACCAACCAGATCGCAGAGGAGGTGGAGGTGGAATGCGGCCAAGCCAAGGATTGCAGTGGAAAGCTTGGCCTCGGCCCAGACAATGCTGGCAAGAGCCACGACGATGCGGCAGCAAGCCCATGTGCAAGGACGTGATGATACTCAGCGTAGAGGTCCACGCCAGCAAGAAGGGTCAGCCCATCAACGTCCGGTGCCAGGCCCGAAAAGGTCACCAGGACTCGATCCCGACGCGACGGCAGACGCTGCGAGAGAAGCCATGACAGTTCAGCGTGCACAATAGGGTTCAAGACGACGGCCCCCTAACTCCACAGAGCCCACCAGGCGGTCACCAGACCGTATCCTATGCCTATGGCGATTCGCCGACTCTTGGGCACAGTTGAGCGGCTCAAGATCATGCCCGCGGTTAACACGCTGAGAGCGATCATCACGATGGCGGAGACTGTCTTCCCCAGACCTGTCGCCACCGACGCTCAGGTGATCCAGTTCCAGCGAGATCACCGATGGCCAGAGGACCAGGCGGTGATTGGGGGACGGATCTCCTCCCGAACCGACAACGCATTGAGACAGCGCAGGGCCACGCTCGCACCGTTCAGGGCGTTCCAGGTTGACATCTCTCCCTGGTGAGGACGGGATCCGCTAATCGCGGTTCGGTTGCGTGAATAGGCCTCCTTGTCGGAGCGGCTGGAGAGGGCATGATCATTCAGCCGCGCACGAGTTCTCTGCCACAGGGGCTCATAGAGGGGAAAGAGTACGAACGTTCAGCGGATCAGTGGGTCTCCGGTGATCCCGTTGAAAGTGGGACCCAGACTCGTCGGTGGCGACACCAGACCTTCAACGGCCGCGTACTGCACGACGAGGAGCAGAAGCGTGGAGAATAGAGCCAACATTCCCGTTCCACAGATCACACCCACGAGCATCCAGCCACAGAAGGCCACCCCTCTCGATAGGATGCTCCAGACGTCACGTCGAGTAGTGTTTAGCGCCTTCATTTTCAGAACTCGTCGTTGATGAGAACGGAGTCATCTGGATCCAGCTCGTTCATCGCGGGCCACAAGTAAGCGTCCACTAACACTCGCCCAAAGCGGCTTTGGGGTTTGGGGATGAGAATGGGTTGGTAGTGGATGGGGAACGGGACGCCTTGGAAGGTGAATTTCTCGACCTGCTTGACCTCGAAGTAGACCAGGCCCCTATCCTTGATCGCCCGAGCGAGAGAGCCCGAGTAGCTGTAGCAATCGCTTCGCCCCCGGATCGGATTCCAGTGGAACTCCGAGAATCGGTTCACGACGACATCGACCCAATGGCGGAGACCTCCCTGACGCGAGTCTTGGGCTGCCGGACCCGCTTCAGAGAATTCCGATCAGTTCGGTTCAATCCCGAATCCGTTTTAGCCACTCTGACCACTCACGCGGAGGTGAGTGGTTCAACAGGTATCTCTTCCGCGCTTCTCGCGTGAGCCCTCGCCAAAATGAAAGCCATTCCTGGATGAAGTCTTCACCTGGTCCCATCCTCCAGCGAAGAGAAGACGGCTCCTCCGGAAAAGCTTTCCATGGTGGCTCACGTTCACTTGATGGCTTCACTTCTTCGGGCATGCTCTCTTTGTGCCTGATTCCCTGTGGCTTCTCCCAAACGAAAGCTGCACTCGCTCGGTACCCGTTCCCTCCAGGCAAGCCGGGGCCCCCACCTACTGTTATTCGAATCTGATCTTTCGACCCATCGTCGTATTCGAGCTCATAGATTTCATTCGCCGTGAGCTCTACCCCCGTCCAGAACGTGCAGCCGTTAGCTCGCTGGTCGTAGATCACCCAAAAATCGTCCACTGTCCCAAGTGCATTGCCCTTGAGGTCCCGAATCTGAGGCATCTCAAACTCCTACTGCTCAAAAGGTTCGATTTGGTCCGGGAACACTCCGCCGATCATCACACGGAAAAGCGCCTCCGCATTCAGTGGGTTCCCGGGCGTCAGGTCGAGTTCCCTCAGCGTCCTGATTCGGACAACGACTCCAGATGCGTTCTTGTTGTACGGAGGATCCGGGTTGGCGAATCTTCTGGCCACGGCAATGCTCGTAGTTGCACTGACAAATGGAGAGGGCGGGTTCTTCGAGTCATTTACGTGCGCAGCGACCGCAGCAGGACTCAGGCTCATCCCATACACCGACGAAACATCGCTCTCGGCACGGTAGGCATAACTATAAATGCCTCCGTAGATTCTGTACTCATTCAGGTCCTGGTTCGAGAGCCCTCGGTAGTATGTCTTCCTCTCTCTAGGCCGTTGGTTCTCATCGCAGCTTTCCGGATCAACTCCACTCGGGATGAGAGCCAAGGCCAACCCTGCCAGCACCGCCGCCGATTCACCGAGGTCCGCCAACAGCGCCAGGTAACCAACCGGGTTCGAGATCGCATAGGCCTCAACCGTGTTACGGGCTAAGAGACCATCCGGGTCCACGAGCACGGTCGGGCGGCCATGAACGTATTGGTAGAAGCTCGCACCTCCGAGATGGCCAATCGGATCTGCCGAATTCCACCGTCCCGTCGACGAGTCCGCATACCGCTGCTCGTGGTACCGGAGCCCGCTGGCATCATGCTCCTTGCCGGTAAATCCTTGCGCCAGTTCCGGCCCGGTTCCGGTCGAGGTCCTCGCACCGTACACGTCATACGAGTACGTCCTGACGACCCTCGCGCTCACGTCCGTCAGCGCGACGACGGAGCCGAGGGCGTCCGTCAGCGGCCAGTACGTGCCGCTGGCGTCGGAGAAGCTCCGCACTTCGACGGCCTCAGAGTTGGTGAGAAAGCGCCGGGTGACGTTGTCGCTGGTGTCGAGCTCGGCGAGCACCGAGGCCCCGTCTAGGAGGAATCCTGTCTCGGCGTCAGCCTCGACCTTCTTCGTCCGGAGGCCATGGGCGTCGTAAGCGTACGCGTGCAGTGCGCCGTCTGGCATCTGCACCTGTCGCAGGCGGTTGTCGTTGTCCCAGGTGTAGCTCTTTGCTTGCGCGCCGGTGACTTCCCTAAGCAGGTTCCCGTTGTTGTCGTAGTTAGAGGTGGCGGCGGGTTGCTGACCGGAGGGTGCTGAGGCCTGAGAGGTTATAAGCTGATTGAATGCGTTGAAGGTGCTGGAGGTGGTTCTGGCCCCGGCCGGGGTTAGCTCCTGGACCAACTGCTGATTGCCCAGCGGGTCGAGCTGGTACAGCACGCGTCGCTCGTTCCCATACTGCACCTTCGTGAGCCGGTGATCGTTGTCGTACTCGTAGGACTCGCGTCGCCCGGGCACGGTCTCCTTGGCCACGCGGTTTCCTTCGGGCGAGTAGGCATAGTTGAAGCGAAGCAGCTCTGCGGCGCCTTTGGCATGGACGAGTGAGAGCAGCTGTCCCGCGGCGTCGTAGCTGTAGTTCGAGAGGACGCCGTTGGAGCGAATGACCCGCGTTCTCCGTCCCGCAGCGTCGTACTCGAAAGAGAGTTCGTGCCCCTCGCCGTCGTCCGCCCGGCGGAGTCGGTTGAGCGCGTCGTAGGCGTAGTTGTGGTGCAGGTCATCTTCGGTGAGAGAGGTTCGGTTCCCTACGACGTCATAGCCGTATTCCAGCGTCTTGCCGAAGGTGATGTCCTCTGTGCGCTGGACTCGCCCCAGGGTGTCGTAGGTTAACCGCCGCTCATGGCTGGGACTCTTCTCCAGCATCCGATTGCCCCGGCTGTCGTAGGCGTACTCGTACTTCGTCCCGTCGTGGAACTGCGCTTCCTTGACGCGGCGGTTCTTGTCGTAGACGTAGGCGGTGACGTTCCCGTTGCCGTCCTTCTTCGTCTTGCGGTTGCCGGCGGCGTCGTAGGTGTAGAGGGTGGCGACGCCGAGCGGGTTGGTCTCGGAGAGAAGGCGATTGGCCCTGTCATAGATGTACTCGGTTACCTGGCCGTTGTTGGCGGTGACGCGGGTGCGGTTCCCCCGGTCATCATAGCTGTACGCCAGCTGTGGCCCGGGGGTGGTGACCCCCGTCAAGCGAGTGTCCTGGTAGCTGTAGGTCGTCTCGGGCTGCCCTGGTCCGGAGGCCTTGCTGAGGCGTCCTGCACTGTCGTAGGCCTGAGTTGTCACGCGGCCGAGGGCATCGGTCACCCTCGTTTGCCGACCCATCTTGTCGAAGTCGGTCAGTGTGACGTTGCCCAGGCCGTCAACCATCGCGCACGCTTGCGCCACGTCGGCGCAGTAGGCCACCGAGGTGATGCTGCCGTCGGCGGCGATCGTCTGCGCCGGTCTGCCGACCGCGTCAAGGCGATGCTCCGTGCGATGTCCCGCGGCGTCGACAGTCGCCACGGTTCGCCCTTCGGCGTCGTACTCGAAGCGAGAGATGCCTCCCAAGGCGTCGACAGTGGACGCGAGCCTCCCGGCCGCGTCGTAGGCGAAGCGGGTGAGGTTCCCGCCCGGGTCCTTGGTGGAGAGGTGGTTGCCGACGTTGTCGTAGGTGAGCTCGGTCCGGCCGCCCTCGGCATCGACCTGCGCCAGCATTCTCCCCGCCGCATCCACCTCCATCGACCGGCTGTTCCCCAGGGCGTCGGTCATCGAAGTGAGATGGCCCGCGGCGTCGTAGCCCATTGAGTTCGTGCCGCTCTCGGGATCGACCACCGTCCGGACGCTTCCGTTGCCGTCATGGGTGAAGGCCGTTACCGCGTTGCCTGGGGCGGTCACCCGCTGGAGCTGGCCGCGGTTGTCGTAGCCATAGGTGGTCGTGCCCAGGCTGTCCCTGGAGGAGAGCAGCCGGCCTGCCGTGTCGTAGCTGTAGCTCAGGGGAGAGAGGCCGCCCGGGTTCACGGCGATAGGATGATTGAAGTTGGGTTCGTACTCGTTCTGAAACACTCGCTGATCTGGCTCAGTACGTTGAAGGACGTTTCCGCGGCCGTCGTAGGTGAGCGAGGTCAAGAATCCGCGCGCGTCCTTCTCAGAGAGCTCGTTGAAGTTGGCGTCCCAGGTCGATTCAGTTCGGTCGCCCAAAGGGTTGACCAGAGCGAGCGGACTGCCGGTCTCATTATGCTCGTGCTGCCAAACAGCCTCCGTCCGGTCCACGTAGGTCGTTCGGCGGTTGACCACGTCATAGGAGACCGAGTTCCTGTTACCCAGCGGGTTCTGTCCGCCCACCCAGCGGTCCTGGAAGTCGAAGAAGTTCTTCCAGGGCGGGCCGTTCTTGTCGGTGCGCTGCACCAGGTTGTGTTCGCCGTCGTAGGTATAGAGCTCGGCATGGCCGAGCAGGTCCGTGGCCTTTACCAAGTCATCGCCTGAGTAGACGTAGCGGACGCTCCGGCCCGCGCGGTCGGTGATGGAGGCGATTTTGTTGCCCGCATGCTCGAAGGTGAGCGCGACCTGTCCCATCGCGTCCTTCACCTGGGAGAGGAGCCCGTTGGCGTAGAGCAGGGTGACGCGGTTTCCGCTGGGGTCCATCTGGGCCACCAGCTTCCCGGCTGAGTCGAACTCCGACAGGAGCCCGTGCTTCGTCCGGACCAGGTAGCCGCTGCCGAGGAGCGCGAGGCTCAAATGCCAGCCGGGCGACGGGGTGAAGCTGTTGCCCTGGCGCTTGAAGCGGGCCTCGCGCCAATCGTCGCTGACGTAAGTGACGTCCCCGTTGAGTTCGAAGCGCAGGAACATCCCGTAGCTATGCTGCCAGCCGTAGCCCAGCTCCGAGGCGCCCTGCGCGCGTGACGCGTAGTTGCGGCTCCAGACGATTGGCAAGCCAACGCCCGGAAGCGACAGGTCGGTGAAGCTCTCGCGCCAGTTTCCGTTGGCGAAATTGATCGTCGAGCCGACCGGGCCTTCGTTTCCACAGCAGGAACTCGGAGCGTCACTGGGGCCGGATTGCGCGTCGCCGCCGTCCGATTCTCCACCGTTCAGGAGAGAGCCAATGCGGTAGACGCCGCTGCCATCCACAGGGTTCTCCAAGATGTAGCCCTCGGAATCCTGTAGCCGCCCGTAGTTGATCGGCCGCTGGGGGACCAGGGCCTTCCATCCCGCCGCGAGCGCCTGGTCGATCTCGGTATAGGTCGACGCCTCGTAGCCCGTGAGCCGGGCACGGTCCGGACTGGAGGCTGAGGTGAGCAGATAGACCGGCACGCTCTGGCTGCGCGAAGCCTGGAGGATTCGGACGGTGGATATCGCAGGGGTGGCGAGCACCTCTTCCCAAACTTGATGCTCCAGGAAGCTTCCATGGTAGCCGGACAACTTCACTAACTCAGCCACCTGGGCGTCGTTGCCATCACGGGGCAAGGGCGTGAGTGTGTTCCGGGTGATGTCGATGACATAGTTGCCGCGAGTCAGCGAGATCGGCATTCCGAACCGTGTCGCCGCTCCCAGCCTGCGACTGGCGGTCCCAATCATCGCGTCCTTGAACGCGGCATGCCCTTGGAAGCCGTACATCCGGTAAGCGGCGGACTCGTCCTTCTGCGCCCAGAGGTAGAGCGCGAGTAGGGATTGCGCCTCGATCTTGTCGTCGCCTGCTTTGCCGGCAAGAGACTTGCGGAGGCTGTCGACCAACGTCGTCGGCACGCTGCCACCGGCCACCAGTACGGCATACGGCGATCCTGCCACCGGCCGACTCACCGCCAGCGCGGGGTTACCGCCGGGTACATCGACCTGAATAGAGAGGGTCTGCTGGGTGCCGGGCGCTACCGGCTCGAAGGCGCCGCGCTCCACGCCGTCCACCACCAGCGTGGGCCGGACCTGCACGCGGTAGGGCGTCACGTTCTCCATGCCGCCCGCCGCTTCGATGGCGCTCACGTCGGCCGCAGTCGCTCCCGGATATCGGAGCACCACCTGGCGGCCTTCCAATTCCGCAAGCTCGAAGGCCTTCGACGTCCCATCGACATCCACGGTCACCTGATGCCGGAGGTTGGTGGGCGGCCGTGCGAAGACCAGCAGGCCGTCTGAGATGACGTGCCCCGGATGCTCCGCCGGCAAGAGCTTGAAGTTGTCCTGGACGATGCGCGCCTTGGCGAGAGCATCGTCCAGCGTGTTGCAGAGGTTCTTGGCCTTGGCCGCCGCCAACAGCTGCGCCTCGTAGACCGCCTGCGGTGAGTCCTGTCGCACGGTGGAGAGGTAATGGTCAAAGCCGAAGCTGACCAGCCCACGCAAGTTGACCGCGGGTGTGTAGCTCACCCGTTTGAGGTTCGCGTCAAGGCGGATCCACATCGGCTGTCCGCCTGCGCCCGTG